>NZ_CCEJ010000010.1 GCF_000750955.1 Criblamydia sequanensis CRIB-18
GCTAATATTTAATTAAGCCTGTCGTACGCTAATTGTGGTTTTCTTAAAGTTCTTTCAAAACTTGCTTAGGCTCTTGTAGCCTTGGAGTTTTCTACTTGTTACGGAAGGTAGACAACATTCAACCTAAAGAAAAAAAAGAAGTGATAGAGGTGCCTTAAGGTGTAGTAGCTACGTCCGCATTTTTTTAAGAAGTCATCTATCTTGGCTAATATTTAATTAAGCCTGTCGTACGCTAATTGTGGTTTTCTTAAAGTTCTTTCAAAACTTGCTTAGGCTCTTGTAGCCTTGGAGTTTTCTACTTGTTACGGAAGTTAGACATCATTCTCTTGGGTGTGTGTGCAAGTTCCGGCCAACATTCCACGGTTTGATTAAATCATTTATTTTAGTTGAGTTTGATATCATTAATAGTATGAACAAGTTCGAAAAATTAATAAAAATAATTCTTGAAGGTAGAGAAACTTCTAAGAGTACTACATCATTAAAGAAATGAATTACCAGTTGTCTGTACTGATGCAGAAAGCTTAGATGAGGACAAAGAAAGCTTTATTCCCGCCTTGAGTTGTGCACTACTGGTGCAGTGAAAGGCATATTCTGCAGTAAATTCCAGTAGCAATTTATACGGAAAGTCTTTAATATCATACCTATAGCAGTTTGAAAGAGCTGGTTAAGTCTGTTTTTCCCCTCACTCATAACCATTTTGGTTCCTGGTTCGAGTTCGGATTACCCCACTTCTTTAAGCTCGTGTAATCACAAGCAATTATTTGACTTAAGATCTACACCATTTTTTTCATTAATATTTTTTTTGAAATCAAAATATGTGCCCGGAAATTAAACCAAAATCTCCCTTTTGATACTTTTTCTTGAGCCTATTCATTATACTATGATCAATAAAGTGTCCCCTCCCATTTTAGTAGAAAATAGCCAAAAACGAGTTCTAGATAATACAATATACTATTTAGAACACTATCTTAAACCGGATAGAAAATGGGGCAAAAACACCACTCCAAAACAGAGAATTGATCTTATAAGGAATGCCGATGTCAATTGGCAAACCGTTTGCTGTCATATCAGATCCATGCCCTACTACGACTTCTTAAATACGCCTTATTGGAAAGCGATAGCGGATCATACTAAATATAAAGCCGGCTATAGATGCCAACTTTGCAACAGCAATCATAAGTTGGCTACCCATCACAGGAATTACAGAATCCACGGATTTGAGCATGCTAACATGCAGGAATTAATAGTAATTTGCGAGCGTTGCCATAACAAATTTCATGACCGATTGCCAAAAGCGAAACCCGATTTGGAACTGCATCGCAGAAATTCCAAAATCCACCATTACGAATTGACTCCTGCCCCAAAATCAACGGCTATTAGGAAAATTAGCCAAAGCAAATTTCATTTTCGACTGCTCAAAAAAAAAATTTTTAAGATTATTATTATTTTAATGATTTCATTTGTCATTTTCGCGAGTTTACTTTCTTCGAATAACTCTGCTTTGGAGAAAATTACACCTGCAAAACCTATAGATTATAAAGAATTTGTTTTTTCAAAATTAAATGAAACCGGAAAAAGCTCATCATTAAATCAAGAGAATAAGGAAAGTAAAGCTGTCGACAATCTTCTGGCAGCACAACAATTCGCTATCAGTATTCGGTCCAAAAAAGACGGCTTTCCTTATCTTGCAGAAGCTTTAAGAAAATTTGGAATCACAAGAAACATTTGGAATCTCCCTTCATGTAAAAATATTTATTTAACCAAATATGGTTCTGTTGTATGTCAGGGAACCCCTATTGATATAACAACGGTTAATATTCCCCCTTTTAATAGAGAGGCTCTTATAAAAGTCATAGGAAATGACCAAGCCATTCAAAGGACTTTTCCGGAATTCTTAAAAGCTTTGTGGGAGGCAGGGGTTGTAAGGTACGAGGTAGATTTTGAAAAGCGCAAAGTCACTTATTATGGACTTTCCGATCAAATCTATTCAGTTACCTATCCGGCTGTAGAGATAAACTCAGACTGAAACTGAACCTTGGTTTACTTTAGAGTTCTCTATTTGATAGATTATTAACTATTTCAGCCACCTAATTTGAACCGAACACGATTCTTCGATACAGCGAGAGCTGTCAGAACCTGATTGAATTGCGGCGCAACCTTCTTGTTAACTCTCCAATTTTTCAATTTTGTTTTAACCCTACATGCCGGGGGCTAATTTTTTTAAAAGAAAGTCCTCCAAGCTTTGGAGGCATTCATTTTTATCGGTTTGCTTTAAGAGAGAAACGTGAATATCAGGCAGTGAAGGAAGAAAATCTTCCTGGATGACTTCTAAGGTGTCCGGAATCATTGTTCTTGGCAAGACTGTGATTCCCATACCCGCATTAACGGCGGCAATAACTCCTGCATAACTTGGGCTTATAAATACTATTTTCCACCTAATTCCATTCTGTTCGAGCGATTGAAGAGCGCTTGCTCTATAAACGCAAGGCTCCGGTGAAAGTACAAGCGGTACCGGATTATTTTTATCTGAAGACAGCCGATAATCGTTTTTGCCTATCCACTCCAAAGGTTCAGACCAAACCTCAACCCCGTTTGGAAAATCTTCAGGACGACTCATTTTAACCAAAACCATATCAAAAGCGCCTTTCTTAAAGCGGTCAAATAGATTTAAAGTTAAGTCGCATTCCACATTAAGTAATATTCGAGGATGGAGTCTTGAAAAATCTGTGAGAACATCGGAGAGGAACATGGCGGCAAAATCTTCAGGAAGCCCAAATCGTATCTCTCCTTCAAGCTCAGGATGCTTAAAGCGATCCAACACTTCCAAATGCAAAGCAAATATCTTATTTGCATACGGTAGAAATATTTCTCCGTCTTTGGTCAGCCTTATTTGCTTTCCTCTATCAAAAAGTCTCTTTCCAAGACTTTTCTCTAAACTGCTCATCTGCTGGGTAATAGCGGACTGCGTTCGGTTTACCATTTGCGCGGCCCTTGTAAAGCTGCCTGTTTCTGCAACGGCTAAAAAACATCTAAGAGTAAACTCATTCATTAGAAAACCTTATCGAATCTAAAAGAATTATGAATTTCTCTTATTTTAACAAAATTGTTATGATCCTTCAATAGAAAAAATCACCTAGGGTGGCCCCATGGTCGTAGCCGAAAATACAACTTACTACTTTCTGATGATCATTTTGACTCCCCTGCTGGGGTTGCTCATCAACCTGTTGTTCTTTAAAAAAAATCCCTCCTTGGGATCACGCATTGCATCTCTTGGGATTTGGATAGGATTTATTAATACCTTGGGCGCCTGGTTTATAGGTTTGCCCTTTTATGAAAAGAATGAATCCGCAGGATTCATAGCGAATGAAATTTCTTGGCTGATGGCTACACTTATTTTATTCATCAGCGGGGTGGTGCATCATTTTTCGCTCCGCTATATGGCAGGTGATAGAAATTATCGCAGATATTTTCTTTTTCTTGGCTTGATCACTATCAGCACACTGCTGCTTGCTGCCTCCGATAATATTGTCATTTTGATCCTGTTTTGGTCACTAAGCAACCTGTTACTTGTCCTTCTTATGATGCATAAATTTGAATGGGAAGCGGCTAAAAATTCCGGTGTTTTAGCAATTAAAACATTTGCACTAGGTCTAGTTTTTTTAAGTATCGGCACAGGTTTATTAGCCTACGAGTCAGGGACCCTGTCTTTACATCTTATTATGGAAAAGAGTGAAAGTCTAACGGCTTCAATAAGAATGACAACTCTTTTTTTTATCATCCTGGCAGCTTTTTCTCAATCCGGCGGCTGGCCCTTTCATAGTTGGCTAATTAGCTCTCTTAATTCACCCACACCGGTTTCAGCCTTTATGCATGCCGGATTAGTTAACGGCGGCGGTCTTTTAATCGCACGTTTTGCCCCTATCTTTTTTCAAGAGAGCCTTCTTGCAAATGTTTTGTTTATATTAGCTTTAATCACCCTTATTTTGGGGGGGATTTGGAAGCTTATCCAAAGCGATATCAAGAGAATGCTTGCTTGTTCTACTATGACTCAAATGGGATTTATGATGATGCAATGCGGCCTTGGACTTTTTCCAGCTGCTTTAGCCCATCTATTTTGGCACGGCCTATTCAAAGCTTTTCTCTTCCTTAGATCCGGATCAACGATTGCAGAAGATCGATTCCAAAATGAAGAAAAAGAGAGCACCGTCCCTGCATTTATCTTATCCTCTCTTTGTGGGCTTTTAGGGGCTTTCGGATTTATTATTGGAAGCGGCCTTTCGTTTACTCTTATCGATACAACAGCAGTTCTTATTTTCTTTTGCTGGATGGCATCCACTCAGTTAGCTCACACCCTCCTTCAAAAGAAACAGTCTCTCTTTTTTGTTTTGATTACAAGTGTCTTCAGCTTATCTACAGGCCTCATTTATGGACTTACCGTTTATCTAATCGAATCTGCTGTAGCGCCGCTCCAAATCTCGCAACCACAGATGCTAAGTTCCATCCACATCACTGCCGTTGCCTTGATATTTTTTATTTGGATAGGGCTCAACTTAAAGCCCTTGACAAATCACGAAGGATCTCTTTGGTGGAGACGTTTTTATGTGAAAATGCTTAATGCCAGCCAACCTGATCCAAAAGCCATTACATCAATTAGAAGCGGATACAAATTTTAGGACTTAAGATCATGAAAGCAATTGATGTGAACATCAAAACCTTTATTGCAAACGCGGCAGAAATCATTGCCCCTCTTTGGCCCATGCAAACCATCATTGCCAGAAATCCGCTTCAATGCTTTGAATCGTTGAACTTTGAAGATGCGATTGCAATGGAGGAAATTTTTTTAGCCGGAAGCTCTGATAAGATGGACAACGCATCTTGTGAAGTCAATCGAGAATTGGTCAAGTGGTGCCAGGTTTTTTTAGATGAAGGACAAGCCGCAATCACAATGCCCGAAAGAGAAAAAGGGTTTTACCGTGCTTTTTCATTGCTTGCCCCTTTTGATAATAAATTAGGATCTTATAAAAAAAATAAGTGGCTTGGGTCTCTTCCTTCCGAAGCTCTGGAGGCTATTTCTTTATGTCTTAATAAGTTAGAAATTCCAACTGACCAAATAGAAGATTATTTTAAAAGGTTACTAAGAGAGCTTCCCGGATGGGCAGGGTACATTAAATGGCGGTGTGAGTGGCAAAATAAAGAGGCTTCTCTAAAAAATCCTATCTCGCTAACCGATTTTTTAGCTGTCAGACTTGTCATCACCTCTGCGATTGGCGGAGATTGTCAAAAAAAGGACTTTAAAAAAGAGGTTTTTCCTTCAAAGGTCTTAAAAAAAGAGTTTTTAAATGAATTAAAGAAAAAAGAAGAAAAATATCTGAAAGATCTTTTGAAATTAATAGTCCCGGAGGTTGTGAAGCTAAATAAGACAAAAGAACCTGTTTCTAAACCGGATGCTCAAATTGTGTTTTGCATTGATGTCCGCTCTGAGCCGTTCCGCATGAGAATCGAGCGAGAAGGCAATTATGAAACCTTTGGCTTTGCCGGTTTTTTTGGATTGCCGGTCTCTGTTCATAACTACAACGGAGATCATTTCAAAGATTGTTGTCCTGTTCTTATAAAACCCCAATATAAAGTTGTTGAAGAGCCGATCCTAGATGAGATAGGGAGAATTTCCCATCACCAAAAAGGACGAAGTTTGATCAATATATTCCGCAGGTTTTATCAAGATTTAAAATATAATTTTGCAACACCTTTTGCTCTTGTGGAAACCCTTGGCCTTTGGTGTGGTTTTTGGATGGCAATGCGTACCCTTATGCCTGCAAGCAGCGTTAAATTTAAAAAAGCCATTCAAGAGATGTTGAAGCCAACCCTTGCCACCCTACCAAAAATTGATATACCGCTGACAAATCAAATTACCTTTGGAGAATCAGCTCTAAGAATGATGGGGTTGACGAATAACTTTAGCCCAATCGTTGTATTATGCGGACATGGAAGTCAAACAGAAAACAACCCTTATGCTTCAGCTCTTGATTGCGGCGCATGCGGCGGCAATCATGGCGGACCAAACGGAAAAATTCTAGCGGCGATTCTTAATTCTAATGAGGTGAGGGCGGCTCTTCAGGAAAAAGGGATTGCAATTCCTGATGATACCTTATTCATCGGAGCCCAGCATAATACCACAACTGACGAGGTTGTTCTCGAGGATCATGTTGCTCTAAACAATACCCATAAAGAAATAGCTCAGAGGCTAAAAGAAGATTTTAGAAAAGCCGGAATCGCAAATAGTCAATACCGGTGCAGAACATTCGGTTTGGACCCATCCCCTATTAATGCCAAAAAGCATGTTTTGAAGCGCAGCTCCGACTGGTCTGAGCTCCGCCCCGAGTGGGGTCTTGCACGTAATGCAGCTTTCATTATTGGGCCGAGAAGTCTTACAAAGAATTTGGATTTAGAGGCGAGATGTTTTTTGCATTCCTATGAATGGGGAGAAGATGAAGATGGAAAGTCATTAGAGACCATACTAACAGCGCCTTTGATCGTCGCAGAATGGATTAATACGCAATACTTCTTTTCTACTTTGAATAATACTGCCTACGGCAGCGGCAGTAAGATTACCCATAACGTCACAGGCAAGTTTGGCATTATGCAAGGAAATAGCAGTGACTTGATGCAAGGGCTTCCCATACAATCTGTCAACATCAACGATGACCAATCTTATCATGAGCCTATGCGTTTGCAAGTCGTTGTTTATGCGCCGCGTTCAAGGTTAGAATCGATTATTGAAAAACATGCAATTTTGCAAACTTTACTATTTAATCATTGGATTATTTTGGCAGCAATAGACCCCAAAGACAGCAAAGCTTATCAATTAATCGGGAAGGCAGAATGGCTAGAGATTAAATCCTGTAATGATAAAAATTCGTCATTTAAAAAAAATCCCCTCAACTTTAGGACTTTAGAAAAAAAAGCAAAAACGCATTTATATAACGATAAAACCTGTGTTATTGCGACGATGCATGAAAAAGAAAAAGTGATTGCACCGGCTTTTTTGGATTTAACAGGTCTAAAAATGATCAAAACAAAAATTGATACCGATCAGCTAGGGACATTCACCGGAGAAGTAGAAAGGAAAGGCACTCCCTTGATGTGTGTTAGTCAAAAGTGTGAACTTGCGATGAAAGAAAGTAAAGTTAATATCGGCATTGCGAGCGAGGGAAGCTTTGGGCCGCATCCTTTCATACCATTTTTGAGCTGTGACCAGGAGATTTTATATTTCATGGATCAAGAAAGAGGTTTTTCACTTCACCAGTCGTTGCTCAGTACAAAAACAAATTATCGCGCCGAAGCATTTTCTGATCCTAAGCAATTAAAGACATTTTGCGATCAAGCGCTTTTTCCATCTCACGGTTTAATCGTCAGACCCAATAAATCTCATAAACAAAATTTCATTATCAAGGGTATACAGGCATATGATGAGCTTGAAGACGCGTTTTTAAAGAGCTGCCGCCTTTCAGACGATGGTAAAGCCTTAATAGAAACAGACATGAGGGCCCACATGAACCCGACCCGGATGGATGTGATTAAAGAATTGGCTAATTCTTTTGCCAAGAGACTTGCCACCCCTTGTCCAATATGCTATAACCCGGGCTTCGGATTAGTGGATACCCATTTGGGTTTAGAGTGCGAGATGTGTGGATCAGAAACTGAAATGGTCAAATCTGAAGTTTTTGGATGTCCAAAATGCCACCACAAAGAAATCCGAGCCAGGGAAGATGGATTAACCGTTGCCGGCCCTGAGTTTTGCGGTTTTTGCAACCCATAAAGTTGCAACACCTATTTTGAACTTAAATAAAGGTATTCACTCGTGAAACTATTAATAGTCCTATTGGTTGGAATTATAATTTTAGCAACACTTCCTGGGAGCATTATGAGTCATGTTGAAGAGCCGGATTACAAGCTTGTGGCAAAACATGGAAATATCGAAATTCGAGACTATGCGCCCATGATCTTAGCTGAAGTTGAAGCATCAGGTGAAAGAAAACAAGCTATTAGCAACGGCTTCAAAATCCTTGCGGATTATATCTTTGGGAATAATACCTCCAAAACAAAAATGGATATGACAAAACCGGTTTCGAATGAACTAAGCGAAAAAATGGCGATGACCGCACCAGTGATTCAGGAAAAGCATTTAGATAAGTGGAAAGTCAGATTTGTGATGCCAAAAAAATATAGCTTTGAAACGCTTCCAAAACCCAATTCTAAAGACGTGGTTTTGATACCATTGCCTGCAAGGCGTTTTGCCGTTATTCGATTTTCAGGTCTTGCGGACAATGAAGCTATTAAACTCAATAAAGACAAACTTGAAGCCTATATTGCAGATCAAAAACTAAAGCCCATTGGAGGGACTGTCTTAGCCTTTTACAATCCGCCTTGGACAATACCTTTTTTACGTCGAAATGAGGTAATGATAGAACTTGACTCGACAGTTGATTCTAACTCATTAGAAACTCATCCATAAGGACATCTTTTTTAACCATCCTCGATGATCTCGATTCGATTCCTCGGATTTTCTTTCACAGCCGACGGAAGTTTTACTTTTAGAATCGCCTCAAATACCAAAAATTTTGCTACTTTTGCAGGTATATGGCAAATTTCAATTCCTTCCCCCCTGCATTAAAAAAAATAATAATAATCATTAAAAAATATATTTAAAGGAAACAAATAGTTTGGAAAAGGGAACTGTTATCGATTATAAGAAATAAAAAAGGATCTTATAGATGACTGCATTAATATCGATTGGGATTGGAGCGACTCTTGGCGCATGGCTTCGTTGGGCTTTCGGAATAACGCTGAATCATATCTTCCCCACAATTCCACTCGGAACATTGACTGCTAACATTGTGGGAGGATTTCTCATAGGCCTATTCATGGCAATCACGAGAAATCATGCTTTTATCCCTGAATCTGCAAGACTTGCCATTACTACCGGCTTTCTTGGCGGACTTACAACGTTTTCGACGTTTTCAGCAGAAACTGTGACCTTGATTACCCACCAAGAATATGCATGGACAGCCGCCATCATGATCGCTCATGTAGGAGGAAGCATCCTTGCAACCCTATTTGGTATTTATGTCTTTAAACTATTAACAGTCTAGGAGAAGGTGTGGAAGGAGTTTGCCTACGATTTTATACCTACGAGCAAAAAAAACATCATTGCGGAATGCTTTTATACGAATGGCTTCTTGAGTTTGCCAAAAAAAATAAAATTCATGGAGGATCCGCCTTCCGAGGAATAGCAGGGTTTGGAAGGCATGGGATTTTGCACGAAGAGCATTTTTTTGAGCTAGCCTCTAACGTACCTATAGAGATTGTCTTTATCATGAGTGCAAAAGAAGCTGAGGAATTTCTCATTCGTTTAAAAGAAACTGAAAAACTCGATCTTTTTTATGTGAAAACACACATCGAGTATGGAACCTTGGATAATAACAACCACTCTTGAACTAAAGTTTTTTATTTACATGGATAACAATGTAAACCGCAGGAAGTATCATGAAAAAAAAAGATCGTTCAAAATCTTTCATCTTGTGGTTTGATGAAATTGGCATTGAAGATATTCCTCTAGTGGGCGGAAAAAATGCTTCTCTTGGTGAGATGAGAAAAAAAACAAAGATCAAGATTCCTCAAGGATTTGCAATTACAGCTTTTGCCTATAGATACATTCTCGAAAAAGCCGGCATTCTTAATAAGCTTAAAGATGTTTTACAGACTTTGGACATCCACGATTCCAAAGCTTTAAATAAAGCGAGTGATAAAGCCCGAAAACTAATCATGGGCTGTGAATTTCCCCTCGAATTCCAGGAGGCCATTTCTCACGCCTATCACAAATTATCCTCAATGTACAAAACCCAAAATTTAGATGTTGCCGTGCGTTCTTCTGCGACGGCCGAAGACTTGCCTAATGCTAGTTTTGCCGGACAGCAGCAGTCCTTTCTCAATGTCTCCGGCTTGCCGCAATTGCTAGCTGCATGTAAAAAATGCTTTGCATCCCTATTCACAAGCCGCGCCATTGTCTACAGACACGAGAACAATTTTGATCATTTCAAAGTTTATCTATCCATTGGAATTCAGAAAATGATCCGCTCAGATTTAGCATCCGCAGGGGTTATTTTTACCCTGGATACGGAAAGCGGCTTTAGAAATGTCGTATTCGTTACGGGAAGTTATGGACTTGGGGAAAGTGTTGTGCAAGGCGCTGTTAATCCCGATGAGTTTTATGTGTTTAAACCTACCTTAAAGCAAGGTTATAAACCTTTGATCGATAAGCGGCTTGGCGATAAAGCAACGAAGATGGTCTATACAAAAAACCCCCGATATCCAATTAAAAAAGTCAGCACATCAAAAGCAGATAGGCAAAAGTTTTGTTTAACAGATAAGGAGGTCTTGAAGCTTTCGAATTGGGCGATCGCAGTTGAAGACCATTATAGTTCTAAATACGGAAAATCGACCCCTATGGATATAGAATGGGCAAAAGATGGTCTAACGCAAGAGCTCTATGTAGTGCAAGCACGCCCCGAAACAGTCCAATCGCAACGATCAAGAAATATCATCGAAGAATACAAGTTACTTCAAAAAGGAAAAATTCTCGTAGAAGGCAAGAGTGTCGGAAATAAGATTGCTCAAGGTGTGACGCATGTTATTAAAGATGTTAAAGACATAGGGAAATTTAAGCCTGGCGAAATATTGGTAACCGAAATTACAGATCCCGACTGGGTACCTATCATGCGTATGGCCAAAGCTATTGTAACAGATCGAGGAGGTCGGACATCGCATGCAGCCATTGTAAGCCGTGAGCTTGGACTGCCATGCATTGTCGGAACCAATCATGCAACAAAAGTCATTAAGACAGGAAAAAACATCACGGTTAACTGTGCTGAAGGGGAAAAAGGATTAGTTTATGAAGGCTTTCTCAAGTATAAAATCGAAAAGATTGATGTTCGAAAAGTTCCAAAACCAAAAACAAAAGTGATGATGAATGTCGGTTATCCGGATGTTGCCTACGAACTCAGCTTTTTACCAAGCGATGGGGTGGGTCTTGCCCGTGAGGAATTTATTGTTACAGAATATATTCGCATCCACCCGATGGCACTCATACGGTTTAAAGAACTTAAAGATAAAAAAACAATACGTAAAATAAATGAACTTACTATCGGATATAAAGATAAGAAACAATATTTTGTCGATAAGCTTTCCATGGGTATTGCAACTATTGCCGCAGCTTTTTACCCCCATGATGTAATTTTACGTTTCAGTGATTTCAAAACAAATGAATATGTAAATCTGATTGGCGGAGAATATTTCGAACCGAAAGAAGAAAATCCTATGATCGGTTGGCGTGGCGCTTCCAGGTACTACAGTCCAGGCTACAAGGAAGGATTTGCGTTGGAGTGTAAAGCCATCAAAAAAGTTAGAGAAGAATTTGGCCTTCTCAATTTAAAAGTCATGATCCCCGTATGCCGCACCATAGAAGAAGGCAAAAAAGTTTTGAAGGTCATGAAAGAAAATGGTCTTACTCAAGGTAAAAATGGGTTGGAAGTTTATGTTATGTGCGAGATCCCGAGCAATGTCGTTTTAATCGACAAATTTTGTGATATTTTTGATGGATTTAGTATCGGAAGCAACGATTTGACCCAAATGACTTTGGGAGTTGATCGCGATAGCCAATTAGTTGCAGATATTTTCGATGAGCGAAATGATGCTGTAACACGAATGATCAAACATGTCATCAGTGTTGCAAAAAAGCGCAAGCGGAAGATTGGCATTTGCGGAGATGCTCCATCGACTTATCCGGAATTTGCTAAATTTTTAGTTGATTGTGGAATTGATAGCATCAGTCTAAGCCCGGATGCGCTTTTAAAGACGCTTGTTATTATTGCCAAACACGAAAAAAAACAAGGAAAATAGGCTGATTCATGTTTTTCGAGAATCGCGAAGATGCTGGAAGTCAGCTCTCACAACTATTGAAGAAATATAAGAATATGCCAGTTGTTGTCTATGCTCTCCCTCGAGGGGGTGTTCCTGTAGCCGCGGAAATCGCCAGATTTTTAGAAGCTCCTATAGACCTCATATTTGCCCATAAAATTGGACACCCATACCAACCGGAATATGCGATTGCGGCTATTTCGGAAAGCGGTCATATGATCGGACCTTCTTTAGAAATATCGGAATCAATCGGAAATGATTGGCTGGAGATGCAAAAAACAGATCAACTCAATGAGATAAAAAGAAAAAGAGAAAAGTATTTGAATGGACGAAAAAATATTTCCGTAGAGAATAAAATTGCCATCCTTGTTGATGATGGAATAGCTACAGGGCTTACAATGATAGTCGGAATTAATGAGTTAAAAGATCGCCATCCTAAAAAAATTGTAGTCGCAGTTCCTGTTGCCCCTAGAAGAACATCAAATCTGATAAAAACAATGGTTGACGATTTTGTGGGAATTGAAGTTGATGATTATGATTTTTTGGGAGCTGTGGGTGCTTACTATAAAGAGTTTAATCAAGTGGAAGACGATGAGGTAATCGAGATTTTAAACTCAGAGTATAAGCGCAACCTAGACAAATAAGATGAATAAAAAAATTATAGAAAAATTAATTCGGATAAAACATCAAGATGTCTTATTAGAAGGAATGCTTAAAATACCACATTCTTCTCAAGGAATTGTGCTTTTTGCTCACGGAAGCGGGAGCAGTAGATTATCCCCTCGCAATAATTACGTTGCCGATGTTTTAAATAACGCAGGACTTGCCACGCTACTGATTGACTTGCTCTCAGAAAAAGAAGATGAAACTTATCAAAAAAGATTTGATATTGATCTTCTCACAGATCGGCTACTTGTTGTGATTCAGTGGCTGGAAAAACAACCCCACACTCAAAATCTTATTTTAGGAATTTTTGGCTCCAGTACGGGAGCTGCAGCCGCACTTCAAGCAGCTTCAGAGAAAGGTAACGAAATTCAGGCTGTTGTTTCGCGAGGAGGCCGCCCTGATCTCGCCATGAATACACTAGACAGAGTGACCTCTCCAACTCTATTTATTGTTGGAGAAAATGATTTTGGGGTCATCGAATTAAATCAAGAAGCTTTTGCACGATTAACTTGCCAAAAAAAATTCGAAATCATTTCTAATGCGACACACCTTTTTGAAGAGCCTGGCTGTTTAGAAGAAGTCGCAAGGCTTGCTACAGAATGGTTCTCTAGATATCTTAATCTGAATGACAGAAAATAATAGATGCTGGCGCCGATCTTATTTTAGGTACTTCACTTATTTTTTTAGAGTACCGAAGTTTATAAGAACCACACCAGCATTAGCTACTTCATTGAATAATCCAGGACACAGCAGGTAAAAGATTAAGCAATAGATGCTCTAAACTATTCTGTCGTCTCTCCATCAAAATGTTCCTCATCTTTTTCAGCCTCAGCTTTTGTTTTATGAATTGTGCCATCAAGATGGTTTGGCGGCGCATACAAAGTGTAGATTTTGAGAGGTTCATGAGAAGAGGTGTTAATGAGGTTGTGCCTTGTACCAGCCGGTACGATAATGCTAAACCCATCCCCTATCTTATGAGAAGTTCCATTCAATATAGCTTTGCCTTCGCCGGATTCGATACGGAAAAATTGATCCAATTGATGTATTTCTTCTCCTATGTCTTCTCCCGGTTTTAAACTCATTAAAACAAGCTGTATGTTTTCTGCTGTATAGAGAACTTTTCTAAAATAATTGTTTTCGATCGTAGCTTTTTCTATATTTACGACATGACCTTTCTTAGACTTTTTTTCTTTAGATAACATTTGAACACCTAGAGTTGTAAGTTAAAAATAGGCTCTAACTATTGAAACGTGTTGCTTCTTCAGAGCCTCTTGTTGTATCTCCTGCTATATACGAATGCGCACCAATACCCGCCAATTTACCTCCATCGACAATTAGGTACTCATCACGAATCGGTCTTCTTTCAAACCAACATTCAAGTATTTCACGAACACCTGCGGCATAACGAGTTTGGGCCGGCAAGCTTGTGCCTGCAATATGCGGGGTCATCCCATGATGCGGCATCGTTCTCCAAGGGTGGTCTTTTGGAGGAGGCTGCGGAAACCAAACATCACCCGCATAACCCGCAAGCTGCCCGCTCTCAAGCGCACGGACAATAGCCTCTCGATCGCATATTTTTCCTCGCGCTGTATTGATGATGTATGAACCGCGCTTCATTTTACTTATGAGGGCATCATTGAACATATGTTCGGTTTCTGCATGAAGCGGACAGTTGATTGTAATCACATCGCATACACGAACCATGGATTCAACATCAGGATGGTAAGTTAGGTTTAGGTCTTTTTCAATATTTTCCGGAAGACGATGACGTTCTGTATAGTGTAACTTGACATCAAAAGGCTTCAGTCTCCTAAGAACTGCCAATCCAATGTGTCCGGCTGCGACGGTTCCGACATGCATCCCCTCAAGATCATAGGATCTTTCAGCACAATCGGCGATGTTCCATCCCTGATCAATAACCCACTGATAAGAGGGGATATAATTTCGGATAAGCGCTAATATCATCATCACAATATGCTCAGCTACGCCTATGCTGTTGCAATAGGTAATTTCAGTGACCGTAATACCCCGATCTATCGCAGCTTGAAGATCGACATGGTCCGAGCCTATGCCAGCTGTTATCGCTAACTTAAGCTTGCGTGCTTTAGCGATTCTTTCTTTTGTGAGATAGGCAGGCCAAAATGGCTGAGAAATAACGATATCAGCATCAGGCAGCTCTCTTTCAAACACTGAATTTGCTCCATCTTTGTCAGAGGTGACAATGAGCGTATGGCCAAGGTCTTCAAGAAATTTACGCAAACCCAATTCACCCGATACACAACCTAATAGCTGTCCCGGCTTAAAATCTATTTTTTTTGGAGTCGGTACAGTTTGCCCATCGGGATATCGTTCAATCTTCGGAATGCCATCCCGTGCATAGGTTTTTGGATACCCGTTCACCGGATCATCGTAAAGAACTGCAATAATTTTCATAACTGCACACCCCTAGTACAAATTTTCGAGGTGATAATGTGAAAACTAGCCTCTCAAATTACTTGCCTCTACTATTCATGAAGTAACAAAAATTTCATTTATGATGAATAATTTTTTTGCCTCAGAAACTTGTAAATAAATTTCGTATCTTTTAATAAGGAGAAATAAAGGGGCTTAAATGTTCTCACTAAAAAATGTCTTGATTTTTTTGGCAGGTGCCTCATTTTTTCACACTCTGTCTCATATTTTTTTGCCTTATTTTGTAGCATTGCCTCTTGAAACCAAGGTAATTTATCTCACTCCCGCTCTCAACTTTTGGGCAATCATCATCAATGCAATTATTACAGTATTTTTATTGTGGTGGGCTAAAAAGCTGAAACCTTAAAAATTAACTTCAAATATAGCGTGTTTCTTATTTCCAAATTCGAAATTATAGCGTGCCAAAATAACGATCACCAAAATCGCCAAGACCCGGGACGATCCATTTTTGGTCATTTAGTCCTTCATCGACTTGCGCAACGACAAGTCCAAGGTCCGGGCATTCCTTTTGCAAGCGGGCAATACCCTCTCTGGAACCGATAAATGAAATCAAAGTGATTTGTTTTTCTATTGCGCCGGCTGATTTCAAAATTTTAATAGCCAATGCCGCACTTCCGCCTGTTGCAATCATAGGGTCTAACAAGAGGATGGGATTATCATGATTAAAGGGTGGCAATTTTGAATAATATAGTTCAGGGATTGCAGTTTTTTCATCCCGCCGAGTGCCGATGAAGCCGATGGCCGCCGCTGGATGGAATCGCATAAAGGGCGGTAAAAGAACAAGACCTGACCTTAAAATAGGCACTAAGACGGGCTTTTGTTTATAACCTACCCCTTGAGTACGTGTTATCGGGGTATCAACATCAAATGTAGTTTTTTGAAAAAGAGCGTCGCACTCGATAGCCAATACTGTGGCAAGCTGATCTGCCGCTATCCTATATTGCTCAACAGATGTGTTTCGATTACGCAAGACCGTGATAAGCGTTTTTTTCATATCTCTCCCGAAAAAAGGAGCCTAATGGCTACTTGACTTTTCTATACCTTACTTTAGACAGTCAATTCTACTTTTTTTGATTCATCGTTTGCTTTTTTGAAAGCCCGATTAATCAAATTACATATAAACCACACTATCATTGTTATAGCCAAGATTATTCCCCATTCCCTTGAGTTTAATGGCACAGTTTTAAACACGCTCTGCAGAAAAGGAGTATAAACAATGAATAACTGCAAGAGAAAGGATAATGCCATTGCCGAAATGATGAAAGGATTTGAAAAAATGCCTAGGTTGTAGGGCGATCTTATGATTTGCACTGCTACAAGCTCTAATACAACAAGGGTTGTAAACGCCATCGTTTGAGCAAGTTCTCCGCTTTCCTGCATGCCTAAATAACAAGCTAATAAAGTCCCGAAGGCTATGACTAGGCTGATCAAAAACAAATGACATCCTTGTTTGAAAGAAATGATAGGGTCTGAAGGTTTTCGAGGAGTGCGTTTCATGGCGATTGGATCGATAGGATCAGCCACAAGCGCCATGGCAGGTAATCCATCCGAAGCTAAATTTATCCATAGAATTTGCAAAGCTGAAAGAGGAACAAATGGATTGCCGGCAAAATCTGTAAAACCGATTAGCATCCCTAGAAAAACTACAATGATCTCTGCAATATTTGATGAAGCCAGGTAGCAGACAAATTTAGTAATATTATCATAAATTCCACGTCCTTCTTCGACAGCATTCACAATAGAGGCAAAATTATCGTCGGTAATGACCATATCTGCTGCTTCTTTTGTTACGTCGGTTCCTGTCATGCCCATGGCAATACCAATATCAGCTTCTTTAAGGGCCGGAGCGTCATTGACACCATCACCTGTCATCGCTACAATCTCTCCAAGAGACTTCCAAGCTCGAACAATTCTTAACTTATGCAACGCTGATATTCTTGCATAAATAGCCACCTTTTTTAAGGATTTTTTCAGGTGATGATCATCCATTTGATCCAACTCAGCCCCTGTCAAAATAATGGAATCTCTATCCAATAAGTTAAGCTCTTTTCCTACTGCAGTAGCGGTTGCTTTATGATCCCCTGTAATCATTACTGCCGTAATGCCTGCATTTTCACAAGTTTCGATGGATTTCTTAACCTCAGGTCTTGGCGGATCCATCATCGCTATAAGTCCTACCAAAATCAGTTTATCCTCTAGTAAATGATTAATTTTAGCCTCTTTTGGAATAGGACGATACCCAAGAGCTAGCACTCTAAGGGCCTGACTTGAAAGATAAGTATTTGCATCGACAATATTTTTTTTACGTTCTTTATTAAGAGATTCGATTTTACCATTAATGAGGATAGCGTCTGCATGTTCTAATATAGTTTCGACCGCGCCTTTAATAAAGAGAACTAATCCCTCACTTGTTTGCCGAACCATGCTCATTCTTTTTCTTTCAGAGTCAAAAGGAACTTCTGATATGAGAGGGTTTTCAGATTCCAAATCCTTTTTAAATAAATTTGCCTTTCCTGCCACTACAAGAAGTGCCCCTTCCGTGGGGTCCCCTGTAATATTCCAACTTTTTATAGGATCCTGCGTTTCATGCAAGCCGGCACTATTGCATAAAGCTCCAATTTTAAGTGCTAAAAGGAGCTCAGGACTATTTTTAGGATCGGCTATGATATGATTAATTTCAAAATGCCCATCAGGATTGTAACCAATTCCGGTTACATCAATAAAAGTATTATTTACCCAAATCGAGCGGACAGTCATCTCATTTTGGGTAAGTGTTCCTGTTTTATCCGTGCAAATAACTGTCGCACATCCCAAAGTTTCGACAGAAGGGAGATGACGCACTAGCGCACCGCGCTTTGCCATATTATGAACACCGATGGATAAAGCAATCGTTACTATAGCCGGAAGACCTTCAGGAATAGCAGCAACAGCGAGGCTTATAGAAATAAGAAAATTTTCTATTAAGGGAGTTCCTCTCAAATATCCGAGAGCGAAAACAAGAGAAACAATACCAAGGCAAAGCCAAACAAGGCGAAGCCCTAATTCATGCAAGCGCTTTTGAAGAGGGGTCTTGTCATCATTGCCCTGTTGCAAAAGAGAGGCTATTTTGCCAAGTTCTGTCTGAATACCGGTTTCTGTGACGATCATATAACCCTTTCCGCTCAAAGCAACCGTACCTAAGAACCCCATGTTCTTCTTATCGCCTAAAGATAAACTCTGTCCTTTCAAAGCCTCTGCTGTTTTATGTATGGGTATGGATTCACCTGTTAGAGCAGCTTCCTGAGTTGACAGTCCAAAAGTTTGGATGAATCTTCCATCAGCCGGGATATGATCGCCAGCTTCTACTAAAATGAGATCACCGGGAACTATTTCTCTTGCCGAAATTTTTCTTAATTTTCCATCCCGAATAACCTTAGAAGAAGAAACTATCATTTTGCGTAAAGCTGTCAGGGACTTCTCAGCCCTATACTCCTGATAGAATCCAAGCAGGCCATTAAGAACAACAATTGTAAAAATCGCAAAAGCATCTATCCACTCTTTTAAAGCTCCGGCAATAAGGGCTGCAACTATCAAAATCCATACGATAAGACTGGAAAACTGAAGAAAAAATAAATGCAATAACGACTTTTTTTGTGTTGCAAGCAGTTGATTATGACCAAATTCTTGCAATCGTTTTTTAGCTTCACTTTGAGTTAATCCATGATTTAAATCGGTTGCAAGATCGAGACTTACCTCCTGCTGAGGTTTAAGCCACCAATTTTTGAGTATGCGCTTTTTTTTGTATGTCATTAATTGTGAAGCCCTAACCGTTACCACCTACCCGTATGCGGAGAGAAAATAATTTTAAGTAAGCCACTTTTTTCGCATTTAGAGGCTACTTTTTTTTAGCACAATCAAATGGATTTGAAAATAAATTTAGCAAGGTTTGTTCCCCTTGCGAAATGCTTATTTTTTTTAAAAGGATGCTTAAAACACCCTCTCCTCCTATTGCTTTTAAATGAATATTTTCTTAACAAGGAAGTTAAAAGCTAGGTGCGCATGAAAAATTGCAAATTTACCATTATGTTATTTATAATTAGCAGCTTACTGTTTATTAGCGCTGCTCAGGCTCCCCAACTTGCCGAGCCTGAAATTTCTCAATTTGTGGATTTGTTTGTAAAAAAATGGAATCAGCATGATCCAAGAGAATTGATAGAATTATGGGCCGAAAATGGTGATCTAATGAATCCGGCGGGAGAATGGGAAAAAGGAAGAGCTAATGTTTTAAAAAATCTTATTAAAGAACATCGTGGCCTACTCTACGAAAGTCAGATGAAGCAAGAAATAACAAATATTCTTGTTCTTAGTCCGACCATGGCTTGGGTGGATGCAAAAGTAAGCTTGAATGTTCCCGGCATTGCGTCCGGTTTAGACCATCATATCGTGTATTTATTAGTTAAACAAAATAATCAGTGGAAAATCTTAGCGGTGCGCCCCTATCAATTTCTTGATCTTAATCTAGGCCGCTTTGAATGACTCCATTCTTTAACCGCTGATTTGCTTCCAAATCTTGCTTCCTCACTTATTTGAAGGGCGAAAGCTAAGATTTACAAATTCAACGATATCCAAGTGGTTTAAATTTCTAAAACAGCAGACCCTTCAAGTGTACCCGTTTTGATAGCTATAAGCGCTTGATTAGCATTCTCCAGGGCAAAAGGAGTGACTGTTATTTTTAATTCAAGTCTGTCAATTAGATGCATAAAATCGGTTCCATCCAGACGAGTCAAATTAGCCACAGAAGACATAGAACGTTCTCCCCAAAGAAGAGCATATGGAAATGATGGAATATCGCTCATGTGAATGCCGGCACTAATGACTTTCCCTCCTTTTTTTATTGCCTTAAGCGCCTCTGGATAGAGGGCTCCAACAGGCGCAAAAATTAAAGCGGCATCAAGGGCAATTGGCGGCAGTTGATCTGAACCCCCGGTCCATTTGGCCCCGAGTGATCGAGCAAAGGCTTGTGTTTTTTCATCCCCGGGACGTGTAAAAACATACACGTCACGATTTAAGGCATTTGCAACTTGAATCAAAAGGTGAGCCGCCGACCCAAATCCGTAAAACCCGATTGTTTTAACCGGCCCGGCTAACCGAAAAGCTCGATAGCCGATAAGGCCTGCGCAAAGAAGGGGAGCTGTATGAAGATCATCATAAACATGAGGCAATGCTAAAACAAAATCTTCATGTGCAGTACAATAATCTGCAAATCCTCCATCTTGCAAGTATCCGGTATATATCGCTTTATCGCAAAGATTCTCTCTATCTGAAAGACAGAATTCGCAAAGGTGGCAAGATCCCCCTAACCAAGGAATTCCGACTCTCTCGCCAATTTTATGCTTTGAGACATTTTCTCCAAGCTTATCGATAATTCCAACGACTTGATGGCCCGGGATGAGAGGCAATTTAGGATGGGGAAGTTCACCATCAACAATATGCAGATCCGTGCGGCAAACCCCGCAAGCTTTTACTTTAATTAAAACTTCATAAGGCTTTGGAATTGGGCAAGGAAGGTCTTTTAATAGTAACGGTTGACCAACTTCCTCTAATACCATGGCTCTCATGCATTACCTATCGTTTATTTATTTCTCGGGTGAATGGGGTGAAGCCCATAAAAAGTTAGATAGTCCCATGAGTTCCTTCCCACATACCTTGTTAATGAAGCATTAATACAATTAATGTAAATATTAAGACAATTGTTCTAGAAATAAGAACCTTATTTATCATGAACCTAGGCGTATTTACCGAACAACTTTTCCAATTTATGTTTGCGATACTCAAAAATTGCTTCAATCTCCTTTCTCACCTTAAAGGCAATCAAAATTCTTCCCAAGAGACTCAACAATAGACTTCTTTTAAAACTCGCTTTGCTTCAAAGAATAGGCTGGTTTTGTGTAAATTTTTTTATAAATTTTGAAAGTATAGGATAACTTAGGAATGAAAAATTCAGGAAAAAGGTTGCCAAAAACAGCTATTTTAACAATCGAAAGGAGTTTCGAAAGAAGTTTAATAGTTGATAGTGAACAGTATTAAGAATTACTACCTCATTTGTTATTCTATAACCGATGCAATTCGTATTTCTAATCTGACTCTATCGTTATAAAATATTTACTTTCATGTGCCTTTATGCTTATATCACTTATTCAGCTTATAAGGATATGCGGAGTCATTCATGACCTTTTTGAAACTTTACTGCGTCTCTCTCATAGTTTTTTTTATAATCGACCTTGTTTGGTTAGGCATTATTGCCAAAAATCTTTATAGGGATCAGATAGGTTTCCTGATGTCAGACAAAGTCAAGTGGCTTCCGGCTTTGATATTCTATTTCCTATATATCGCAGGTCTTGTCTTTTTTGCCATACTACCGGCGGTAAAGGAAGAGAACTGGGTTGCAGCATTAACATACGGTGGATTTTTTGGTCTTGTGTGCTATGCGACGTATGATTTAACCAATCTTGCGACACTAAAAGGTTGGCCTATAAAAATTGCCATCTATGATCTTCTATGGGGAGCTTTCATTTCGGGAGTTACAAGCCTCATTACTTTTTGGATAGGCTCTCATTGGAAAAATTACTTCAGTTAAACCTAAAATTTAGCCTAGAGTATTATCCTGCGATCGTGAAAGAAGCCTTTAAAGAACCGAATAAAATTTCGAAAGAAGTCTAATGAAGAAAATTATCTGACCGTATTTGCTTCCAATTATTTAGATCCGCCTTTAGATCCAACCTATTCAGGCTCCAATGTAGGCATATATCTATTATTGAGAAGAATTACAGGCAATTCCGGGTTAAAATACGAGGACCATAGGCTCAAGTTCGAGCTTGTCCTGATGAGCAGATCGCATCTGGAAAGTAAGCAAGCGTCTATTAAAGCTTCTTCTCCAACCGTATAATTATTTTTATTTGCAAAATGAACGCCAGCGCTGCCGCTATGTGATCGGACGGCATCGAGGGCAACGACATTAGAATATCTGCTCTTTGCATGTTCTAAAAATTCGATCTCATCGGTTGCAATAAAAAGAAGGCATGGTTTTTCTAAGGGTATGTGCTTCTCAACTTCTTTAAAAACTTTCTCATAGGCTATTCTTGGCGCTTCTTTTACTTTATCGGTTCCCCTGTAGTGAATGCCGATTGTGTAGTAATCAAGAAAATAGCGGCAAATAAACGTATCAATTTTTTCTTGGATCTCGGGCTTTATATGAATGTATTTATTAATTAATTGAGAGGCGATGTCTCTTGGAATCAATCTTCTTTGCTCCCAGGCTTTGTAATACTGCTCTTGGGTTGGATAAGCTAGGTGTGAATCTCTTTTTTCTCCCGCATAAACAGGCTCAAAATAATAAGTCCACCAATTTAAGCCTCGAGCCGGGTCATAGTAAAGGCCATATTTATCAAAATCGACAGTAAGCCCGGAAACTTTTGGAAGCTGCCCTGTTTCAAACATGTATAGCTGTCCGAGCACTTGATTTGCAGCTGCAAACATTCCTAACCCTGGATTTTTGTCCAATCTAATTACACGAAATTCATTAGCGTATAAACAAGAGCTAAAGAGAAAAATATATAATAGAATTCTACATAGCATCGTAATTATACCTTTTTAAGATATCTGAAAGCTCTATTTTAATCCTGTCTAAGGATCCATCGTCATAACAGCCATTATGCTTTAAAGGCTTTCCTTGAGGGGGATATTTGGCAAGGGCTCGATCTATATCTTCTTGATCAAAAGAGAACCCGGCAATTTGTAAAATATGATTGAGATAGATTTCAGGGTTCGCCAAGAGATCTTCATAGCGTATGATTTGAACCCCCGGCTGGAGCTCCCAGAATTCATAAAATTTTCTCCAGCCGTGGATGAATTCATTCAGACTTTTTTTGTCTATCTTGTCTTCTTTTCCCCCTCTATAAACATAAAAAGAATAAAAGGAATCAATGGGGTGTCTTATTAAGCAAATTGCAGACTTTGGGGTTGGATTAATTTTTGTTTTTGGTTTTAAAAAAGGATAATGTGTTTTTATAAGGACCGGATCATCCAGGGTTGGGTATCTGCAATGGCCTTCGTAGCCATGATCTGTACAGTAAGCCCCCCATGGGAAAACATTTTGAAGATGCGGAAAATTTCTGTCTCGATAAACTGAACTTGTCGCAATATGGGTCGCTTCTTCAACCAAAAATCGCACCCAATGATTACCGGATCTTGGAAAAGATGCCAGATAGACGGTATTCCATTCCTCTGCAAAAATTAGAGATTGAGCTAAGCAAAAAATAAAAATTAATCGATACATGAAGTTCCTTAAGTTTGTGTTGATTCCCAACTGAAACGCGACTATCCAAATTTGGAATAATCTACGCTTTGAAATGTTTGTAAAGAGGGTAATCAGAATTTAAAGTAAATTTTGCATATATTTAACAAAAAAATTTTTACCACAGGACATTAATTTTTCCCCATTAAAACTTCTGTAATTTCCAAAAGCTCTTCTATTTCTTAAATGATCAGCTTTACCAACTGTTTGATTAGACTTCTTTCGAAAGTCGCTTTGATTGGAAGAATGGGCTGGTTTTATGCAAATTTTTTGATAAATTTTGAATGCATAGGATAACCTATGCATGAAAAATTTAGGAAAAAAGATGCCAAAAACAGCTATTTAAACATTGAATGGAGTTTGAAAGAAGTCTATTAATCCCTAAAGTGATTTTAGGGGCTATTCAATTATTTAAAACGCTTATAAAAATCCGTTGCAGCCAAAGGTATAGATAAGACCAAGTCCTATCGAGTTGTTATAGAAATGAGAGCCGCCTTGGTGGTATTTGTATTCCAAAGTAAGCTTCGTATTGCAGAAGAGAGGGTAGACAATCCCTGTCATCACTTGCCAAGAAAATTGGTGCCACTTTTGGTTAAAAATGACAAGAGAATTTGAGGAATGCATTTCTGAAAAATCATAGCCTATCCCTGCTCCAATAAAGGAATGGATATTCCAGCATACAAAGTTCCAGCAAGGCAAATTGCATATAAGATTGGCCATATACGAGGAAGTCTGAAAATGCCCATGATGAGAAGAACCTTGTCCTACAAACTCTATTTTAGATAGGCTATTTCTCCTAAATGCATATTCACCTTCCAAGATCAAGCCGTTGCAGAAACGATAGCCCAAAGAACCCGCAAGAATATGTCCCGCATTATATTTAGCTCTAGTGTCACTGATCTCAGTACTTTGCAGAAAGTTAACACCCCCGAAAAGCTTTGCATATACATTCGTTTTATCAAAACAAAAATTTCCTAGAAAAAAGCAAGAGGGCAACTCGCAACATTCTTGAGCTTGTAACCTAGCCGTCAATACAACTAGGAGCGATATTACAAGTAGCTGAATTTTTTTTATCATATCGATAACTCATTCATATTATTAATGTTTTAAGGCGCGTTTTATAATTTCGCTACTACGTAATCCGATCATCATAGCCGCAGCTGCCGTATTGATATCTGGTATCACAGGACAGATGGAATTATCGGCTACAAAAACGTTCCTTGTGCCATAGACACGAGTCTCTCCATCTACCACCCCACCTTCACTTAGAGGAGCCATTTTACAGTGGGATGTAAAATGGTGGACATCTAATGAAAGGTTAGTGTTATTTCTCACATACTGCTCAACTACAGCGTCATTATAACCCGAAAGGATAACGAGGTTTATCGGGTCTGTTGGAATGGGTTGGTAGTAAGGGGGATCAATAGGCGCTAATTGCGTTAACATATCGCGGATATAGACCTTGACCGCGTTCTTCATATCTTCGAGATCAGGGGGACTTTGATAAAAACCATCGTCGGCTGCAGCTATTTGAAAGGAGTTGTCACTTTGAATATTGACGCTGCCCTCGCTCACCGGATTTAATAACTCAAATCCCATGGCGATGACTGCAGGCGTCTGTCCTGTCGCAGGTATGTATTCAAACAAAATTTGCAGCATGCGCGGGTCGCTTGCGCTTCCTCCTACTACCGGCAAGTAAACATTATGAATGGTAAAAGCATAAGGGGCTCCCGGAGGCACCCCATTGGTATTTGGATTTGCAAGCAACGTAACAAACATGAGAGGATGGTTTTGGAGATGCTTTCCTACGTTTTCGTTAATAAAAACAGGTTTTATCCCTGCATTGTCTAAAACAGCTGCCGGCCCGATTCCGGAAAGCTGCAGCAACTTGCTGCTATTGATGCCGCTTGCCAAGACCACCGCTTTTTTCGCGCGTGCTTCAAAGCACTGTCCATCTTTTACATAAATTACTTTTTTGGCCACTCCATGCCTGTTAAATACTATTTTTACTGCCACAGCGTCGAAGAGAAGAAACAGTTTGTGACCGTTAACTCCTTGACCTCCCGGAGTCATGACCGTGCCATTTAAATAAGCGGTTGCGCTGCTAGCTCGCTCGGTGCCTGAGGGGTCAATAAACCACTGGGCGCGAGGGTCTATGCAATTCTCTACGCTTGGGTCATTATAATCTTGAACAGTTGGAATCCCGGGAAAGGCTGCTTGAGATGCAGGCAAAAGTACATTAGCAGTTATTTGCGACACAGTAGGGGTCTGCAACACACTAAGAGCGCCGTTTGTCCCCCTTGCGTCGGGAGTGGTGGTTAATCCTTGGTAATTCTCAAGAGCTTTAAAAGTTGCCAAAATATTATCAAGGCTCCAGTTGCTGCTGCCTGAAACTGATTCCCATCGCGAATAGACGGCATCCGAGCCGCGGCCATAGTATAAACCGTTAATCGAAGCGCCGCCGCCTAATCCCAATCCTGTCGTCCAGTCACTTGTTCGGCCATTGATTCCAGGCATTGGCAGGGTTTGATTCCAACCGGGCCAGAAATACTGGGGCTTTCCGGTTCCGGCTAACAAGAATGCCGGAAGACCTACAGCTTTAATGGCCGGATCATTTGTTATATTGGGTCCCCCTTCAATTCCCAAAACCGAATACTGGCCGTTTTTTGATAACTGGTGCATCAAAACACAACCTGACGCTCCCCCGCCAATAACTATGATATCCGCTTCTAGTTTGTCCGCCGACATTTGGCATCTATAAGGAGGATTGTGATTGCCAAAAAGGTTGGCACAAGCTGTTGCTAAAGTGAGGATAAAAAATTTAAGTTTCATAGCTCATTCCTTCGAAGGCATGTTGTCACAAGTCAAAGTAAAATTTAGTCATCACCATATTTGAAAGAGTTAAATATTTGCCAATTAAAAAGTTTTAGAAAATAATGCAGCTTCCAAATTTTGAAAAGATTTAGACAGGAGCTTTAAACTTGATTGCCGAATGGATTTTAAAAAAACGTTAATGATAAAAAATAAATCCTTTTAACATTTTAAAATCTTCTTTAGAACTGCTTATTACAGTAAAGTCATGCGTAAATGGGGATGGATTCATGGCAAAAATTTTAGTTACCGGAGCGAATGGGTTTGTGGCAAAAAGGCTAATCGTTGATCTTTTGAATCAAGGTCATCAGATTTTCGCTATGTGCCGCATTAAAGGCACTCAAGCTTTTGCTGAAGACAGGCCTAATCTTCAATATATTTGGGGGGACTTAAGGAATCCTGAAACTCTAAAAATGATTCCTGAAGATATCGAAGCCGCCTATTACCTTGTCCATTCCATGTCCGATATTGTCAACAATCTAGTCGATACAGAAATGGAGGTTGTGGAGCAGTTTCTAAACGGAGTTAAACGCACTAGAATCAAGCAAATTATTTATTTGGGAGGGATTATTAATGATGAAAAGAAATTATCCCCTCACCTTAAGTCGCGATTATTGGTAGAAAATTCTCTTAAAGAAAGCGGCATTCCTTGCACGGTTTTAAGAGCAAGTATCATTATCGGGGCAGGCAGCGCCTCTTTTGAAATCATAAGGGACTTATGTGAAAAGCTGCCGTTAATGGTCGCCCCGAAGTGGGTAAATTCGCGCTGTCAGCCAATCGCCATCGGGGATGTTTTATTTTACCTTTCTTATGTACTGCTAAATGAAAAATGCTTTAATAAAACTTTTGACATTGGAGGCCCGGAAGTTTTGACTTTTGAAGAGGTATTGCTTAGATACGCAAAATTTAGAAATCTTAAAAGATGGATAATAAAAGTCCCGGTCCTCACTCCCCGCCTGTCCAGTTATTGGCTCGTTTTCATTACCTCTGTTCGCTATTCTCTTTGTTCCTACTTGGTAGAAAGCATGAAAACGAACTCTGTCGTCCAAAGGGATGAAATTAAAAAAATTGCTCCACATGATTGCTTGACTTATAAAGAAGCCCTTGAATTAGCCTTTCAAAAGATTTCACAAAATGAGGTGGTTTCCAGTTGGATGGACTCATGGGATATTCGAGGAACGGATCCAAACATTGAGAATTATATCCAAGTTCCAAGCGAAGGGTGCTTAAAAGATGAGAGAAGAGTCTTAATTCAGGATTCAAAAGCCTCTGCTATAGATAGAATATGGAGGATTGGCGGAAGCTCCGGCTATTATGCTTTGAATTGGGCTTGGCATTTAAGAGGTTTATTTGATCAAATGATTGGAGGAATTGGTTTAAATAGAGGAAGAAGACATGCTTCTGAAATTCAAGTTGGGGATTCTATCGATTTTTGGCGAGTGATTCACTCTGATAAAGACAAAGGAGATCTCATACTTTATGCTGAAATGAAACTTCCGGGAGAAGCTTGGCTTCAGTTTAAAATTGAACCAAAAAATCATGAGTGGTTCCTTGTTCAAACAGCGACTTTTCGGCCTAAAGGAATTCTAGGCAGGCTCTATTGGTATGCCCTAACTCCTTTTCATTTCGTTATTTTTCGGAAAATGGCGGAGGCTTTAGCCGGTAAAAAAATTAAACTTAAACTACTGTGATAAATTTAAGCTTTTTATAATTTTTTTAAGATTAATGCCTTTTCCAAGGACTGGTTTAAAGATATCGCCATTACTTTTAATTCTCTCCATGGCATTTTTTATAGTATATTTCTCCGGTTTTAGTCCTTTTTTAACCTCATCCCAATGCAACGGCATAGATACGGGGGCAAAAGGTCTAGGCCTTATAGAATAGGGGGCCGCCAAAGTGGCTTTCGGTCTATTTTGCAAGAAATCCACATAAATTTTTCCTTGCCTTTTGATACTATATCTCTCAATGCTTGTGATTTTTGGAACTTCTTGATGAACAAGTGCGGCTATCGCCCTCCCAAAACCTTGGCATTCTTCGTAAGTATATTTAGCTCCCATAGGGATATAAATATGAACCCCGGTTGCGCCTGAAGTTTTAAAGTAGCCTTCAATCTTTAAACTATCAAGCACTTGTTTGACCATCAAAGCCACCTCTATAACCTCTTTAAAAGAATTTTTTTCAGAAGGGTCTATGTCAATAATGCACCAAGTGGGGTAATCCGGATGCTTAACAGTGCTATTCCAAGGGTTCATTTCGATAGATCCCAAATTTGCCATCCATAACAAATCCGCCTCATCCTTAACCACTAAAAAGTTTTTGTCTTCCCCTAAGCTTGTGCGATAGGGAAATTGTTGTATCCAAAAAGGAGCTGATTTTGTCACATCTTTTTGATAAAAGCTTAACCCATTGATGCCATTTGGAAAACGATTTAGAGATTGAGGCCGGTCTTTCAAATAAGGTAAAATGGTGGACGCTATTTGATAATAATAATTGAGAAGATCTCGTTTTGTATAACCATTATCCGGCCAAAAGATCTTTTTTAAATGATTAAATTTTAATTCATGACCCTGAATTATTTTCACCTGCGTGTCTTCAAAAGGATTCAATAAAGTTTTTCTTTCTCTATTTTTTTCCGCTTTAATTTTAATCACCGGTTTTTTTGACGCTTTTGGACTAGTTATTGACAGCTCCTCATGGACTTCATGAGCGTTCTTATCGAGTCGAATTCCTTTGAAAGAAGGATGTCTCATAATACCCTCTCGACTTAATCCAATATAGCTTACTTCGCAAACAAGCTTTGGCTTAAGCCAAATAGCTTCAGAGGGTTTGGGATTCGGGTTAAAGCGAGTGGGTTTGCTAATTTCAGGCTCAAATGAAAATGGGCATTTTTTGATTTTCAACTTGTTAAATTTTTCTAAGAGGTCCTTTTGAACTTTCTTGTTAAAGCCGGTTCCTATCTTTCCCATAAATTGGAGAGCGCCATTTTTGTACACGCCAACCAATAAGGCGCTAAAAAGCTTAGGGGTATTTTGATTTTTTGTATAACCTCCAATAACCACTTCGTGTCTTTTTTGCACTTTTAATTTAAGCCATAGCGGACTTCTAACTCCGGAAAGGTAAACGCTGTCCGCATTTTTTGCGATCGCTCCTTCTAATTGCATATTTTTAGCGGCGTCTAAAAAATCTTCCGGATCAGCATCAAAGCTTTGACTTATTCTAAGAGCTGGATTATTGAACTTAAGCTGATTTAATATCTCTTTTCTTTGACTTAAAGGAAGTTCTGCAAGTTCGTTTCCTTTTAACCATAGGACATCAAAAACATAGTAAATAATTTCTCCATCGGCTTCGCTTCGCCAATTTTGCAAACTCTCGAAATCGGCTATTCCATTTTCGTTTACGACAACAATTTCTCCATCTAAAACTGCATCTAAGTTTGAATTCTGCAAGGCTTCAACGATTGGATAAAATTTTTCATTAAAGGATTTATTATTTCGGGAGATAAGGTCTACTTTATTTTTATCGCAAAAAGCTAAAGCCCTATAGCCATCCCATTTTATTTCATAAAGCCATTTTCCTTGAGTTGGCGGGGAATCAGCAAGAGTTGCCAACATGGGACGCAAACTTTTAAAGAATTTGTTTTTTTTAATTTTCAACTCTATTTCCAATTTCAATGTTCTAAAAGTGGCTTGTCATCACGATATATCGATTAAAACATGAATTCCAAGGTAATGTATGCAGAATACCTAATACCTAAAATATTTTTTGAGTAAAATTAAAATAAATTGTACTTTGCAAACAAAAATCAGGAACCTTTTAATGCTATTTGGGCAAAAAAATGAGAAAGAAATTTCTTCGCTTGGCGTTGAAAGCTATATTGCCCTCTTGGCAATTATCTGTATAACTTTGCATTTAGCTTTCCAATATGCTCTTCCAAAATTCCAAGCCTATGCGCTTTATCCCCTGTACATTACTCTTGCCTTAGGAGGAAGTCTTCTCGTTCTGGAGCTAATACGTAATTTGATAAATTTTCAGTTTGGTTCAGATTTACTCGCCGGAATCTCTATCATTGCTTCCATTTTGTTAGGAGAGTATTTAGCCGGATCATTAGTTGTCTTAATGCTATCCGGTGGTCAAACAATAGAAAGCTACGCCATTAGGTCAGCTTCGAAAATGCTTGAGGTTCTTGCAAAAAGATCGCCGACTATCGCCCACCGAAAAAAAAATGAGGCTATAGAAGACATTCCCGTTGAAAAAATTGCTATCGGGGATACCCTTTTAATATTTCCGCATGAGATATGCCCTGTAGATGGAGAAGTGACCTCCGGAAATGGCGTGATGGATGAATCGTATTTAACCGGCGAGCCTTTCCTTATCTCCAAAGCTCCCGGCTCTGAAGTTCTTTCCGGCTCTATCAACGGAGAAGCTTCTTTAACCATTAAATCAACTAAACTTGCGCAAGATTCCCGCTACGCTAAAATCATGCAAGTCATGTCTGAAACAGAACAAAAACGCCCTCAAATGCGTCGGCTCGCCGACCAATTAGGGGCTTGGTATACTCCCCTAGCTATCATCATTGCAATTTTAGCATGGGTGATTAGCGGCGATGCCGTGCGCTTTCTAGCCGTTCTAGTTATTGCGACGCCTTGTCCCTTATTGATTGCCATACCTGTCGCCATTATTGGCTCGATTTCTTTATGCGCCAAACGCGGTATCTTGATTAAAAATCCCATCGTCTTAGAGCAAATAGATCAGTGTAAGACCATGATTTTCGATAAAACAGGGACGCTTACTTACGGAAAACCTTCATTAACAGATCAGACAGTTTATAATAATTTTGACCCTAAAGAAATTCTCAAACTAGTCGCAAGCATTGAAAGATATTCAAAACATCCTTTGGCAAGCGCCATTCTTGATAAAGCCGGGGAAGAAAACATTAAACTGCTTGATGTCCAGCAAATCAGCGAACCAAAAGGCTCAGGGCTTCTAGCAACTGTAGATAAGCATGAAGTTTTAATCACGAGCCGGAAACTTCTTACTAAAATGGGTTTAGAAAGGGATGTTTCACTCTTGCCTCAGGGAGCCGGACTAGAGTGTGTGATTCTTATCGACGGCAAACTTGCAGCTCACTATCGTTTCCGAGATTCTCCAAGATCGGAAAGTAAATCTTTTATTCACCATTTATTTCCTAAGCATGGGATCAAAAAAGTCATGATCATTTCTGGCGACCGTGAAGAAGAAGTTAAATATTTGGCAAATTATGTTGGAATTACCGAAGTTTATGCAGGCAAAAGCCCTGAGGAAAAAGTTGAACTCGTTGTAGAAGAAACTGAAAAAGCAAAAACGGCTTATCTTGGAGATGGCATAAATGATGCTCCAGCCCTACTTGCGGCAACAGTTGGAATTGCTTTTGGCAGAAGCAGCGACATCACAGCTGATGCTGCTGGAGCGGTTGTTATGGATAACAGCTTGAAAACAGTCGATGAGTTTATGCATATCAGCAAGAGAATGAGAGCGATTGCTCTAGAAAGTGCTCTTGGGGGTATGGCGCTTTCCGTATTGGGAATGATTATAGCAGCTTTTGGATTCCTTCCTCCAGTAGCTGGAGCTATTAGCCAAGAAGTAATTGATGTTTTTGCGATTTTGAATTCGTTAAGAACTATCTGGATGCCAACTAAAATTAGTGATATGTAATATTTTAAGTTTTTGGGATAAAATTATGAAGCAATTACCTTCTCTTTCAAGGTTTTTAACATGGTCGGCTAAGATGGCTGGCAATCCTATTACCTTTGTTATTGCCCTTTCTGTGGTAGCTATTTGGCTAATAATAGGATTTTTCTATGGTTTTAACGCAAAATGGATACTGATTCTTAATACCGTTGCAACACTCAATGCAGCCTTAATGGTTTTTATTATTCAAAATACACAAAATCGAGAAAACAAAGCTCTTCACTTAAAAATTGATGAACTCATAAGGGTAACTAAAGAAGCTACTGATGAATTTATTGCCATTGAAGAATTGGAAGAAGCTGAATTGGAGAAAATTAGAAAAAAAATCTTCAAAAATAAATCATAACAAAACAACCTAAAAAGGCATTCTTTTCAATTTTTTGCTTTTAAAATAATTTTTAAGGAATGTTTTTCGGATGAATTTTTAAATATCTCATAAGCTTGAAGTATTTCATCTAAATCAAAGTGATGGGTAATTAATTCATTGGGATTTAGTTTCCCATTTCTGTAAACCTTGAGAAGGTCGGGAATGCTGAAAGTATCGACTAATGCTGTTGTTAAAGTAATATTTTTGTTCCAAAGCTGTTCTAGATGCAGACTCACCTCTTTCCCATGCACACCAATATTTGCAATATGGCCGCCGGCGCCAACGATCGCTTGACAGGTATCAAAAGCCTCCGGTGTTCCGACAGCTTCTATAGCGACATCCACACCTTTGTTTTGGGTCATTTCCAAAATAGTGTTGACAGCGTTCTTAGTTACATCATTTATTATATAAGTTGCGCCTAGCTTTTTTGCGACTTCTAGTCGATAATTATCCCGATCAACAACAAAAATGGTCTCAGGTGTATAAAATTGAGCAGTTAGTAGCGTTGCTAAACCAATCGGCCCAGCGCCAATAATAGCTACCTTATCTCCTAATTTGATTCTTCCTTTGAGAACTCCTGTTTCAAATCCGGTGGGTAGAATGTCGCTAAACATTACAAAAGGCTCTTCATCAACACTATCCGGGATAGGGTAAAGGCTAGTATCGGCAAAAGGTATGCGAACGTATTCTGCTTGAGTACCATCTATCTTATGGCCAAGCAACCAACCTCCTCTCACACATTGCGAGTACATTTTATCTTTACAAAAGCTGCAAGTGCCGCAGGAGGTAATGCAAGATATTAATACCTTGTCGTTGACACGAAAATTCGAAACGGCATCGCCGACAGCCTCAATGATTCCTATTCCCTCATGACCGAGCGTTCGTCCTTTCTCTACCGTAGGGACATCGCCTTTCCAAATATGAAGATCTGTTCCGCAAATAGTGGTTGCCGTGATTTTCACTATGCAATCGGTCGGATTTATTATCTCGGGTTTAGGCTTATTTTCTACCTGAATTTTATTATTTCCTTGATAGACAAGGGCTTTCATTGATCTGCCTTTTGCTCTTAAATGTCTTATTGAGTTATTTGAGTAATATAGGAAATTATAATTATTTCCAAAGAGCCTTCTCTTATAGATTGAGAATAAGTACTTTCAATCGAAATGAAGTAAATCGCCGATAAAAACACACAACCTCTATCACCAATAGCCAGATTCCCTATTCGCTAACCACATACCTTAGAAAGCTTGCTTCATGCCACTCACGATAAGTACAGGAACCATCGGTTTTATTTCCGTATCTTGTGTCGCTTGTTAATGTTGATTTGGAATAGATAGGCGATCCATAGGGCATAAAAAAAACAGCTAGATTTTAACGCTCGATGGCACCTAATGCTTTATGCACACGATGTTCCGTTGCTCGAATGCCATCATCTTTGACAAGTTGACCAAATTCCCCTACTTGAAACATCATGACATCTAAATCATCGGAAACAACTTTTTTAAAAGGGGCTTCTTCGGAGGTTCTAACAAAAAGACCTGCTTCCATCGGTTCTTGAATTTGCTCTCCCTTAGCAAAATAAACCCCAGGAAGATTTGGAAAATCAGCATTAATTTTAATGAAGGCAGAAGGGAATTGTCTTTCCAAATTTTGCAAGCATTCAAGGCCTCGGCCTGTACCGAAAACAGTCTAATCCGACCTAAGGAAGTTTTCTGCTAAGGCAAATCCAATCCCATGGGAAGCTCCCGTCACTAAAGCTGCTTTTCTAGAATTACCTTGATTATTTACCCGCGAACTAAAGGAAAAGTTTTAACTCAATAAACCACTCGTTAGCTCTAAAGCGCATCTTCCAAGCTTCGCTGCCTACGTCAACCGCAGACCCTGTAGCCACTCTTTGAAATCGAGGCCCTTTAAATTTACCTGCATCAAACCAACGATAGCCTGTTGAAATAGCCCAGCAGTCATTGTAATTGTATTCCAAGCCAAAAAGAACGGTATAAGTAAAATTTTTGCGATGGGTGTATTGATTTTCGGCAGAAAAACTTAAAAATGGGAAAGAATCACCTGTAGGGAGAAGTCCTGTCGTTCTATAATTTGTGATAAAAAGATGGCTAACCCCGACGCCTGCCCCAATGACCGGGTAGATCTGACCGCAAGCAAAATCCCAATTTAAGCAAGAAATGTTTCTTCCAAGGAGATTTACCGAAAATAGAATGGGAACAACATCAAGATCAAATTCCCTTGTGTAAGAGTCCCCGCCCCCAACCGGCGTTTGAAATTTTCTATATTTAAAAGTTGATCTAGTAGAAACACTAAGTTCCAAATCAATTTGCTTCATGAGCTCAAGGCCAATGCCAAAATCAGCAATCGCTCGATTTCCAAGTTTTGAATTGTAACCTTGGATGGCCGGATTCCAAGTGGGAGGCTCTGCTACAACATTTGCGGATTCAGAAAATGAAACACCTGAGCCGACTTTAAGATAAAAAGAGGTGTCCATAGGCTGCTTGCAGCACCAATTAGCATTAATATTGTTTGTTGTGATTGCCATTAAGAAAATTGAGGCCAAAATACGTTTCATAAAAGTTCCTTTTAGCTAAGAATTAAGCCAAGATAGCATTCAAATGCAAATTTATCGAATGAAAAAAGTTATCCCTAATTGATTTAAGAAGTAGTTTTTTACAAAAAAAAACCACTTTTAAAAAATCGCTCCCGTCCTCGTAAATTGGAAGTAGATTTTTTGGTCGTCGGATGAAACCACTAAATCAAAGGTTTGCCCATAAAATGGATTAAATCCAACTTTTGTCGTTGCCGTAACAATGCATTCGGTGACCATGGATCTAACGATGCTATCCAATTCTAAATTTATTAAGGTCGTAGGAGTAAACCAAGTGACTATCAAACCGTTATCAACAGAGATATAATTTGAGATATCGGTAAAAATTCCATCCGCATTTTGCATGCATAGAAAAGAAGCGGAGCATACTCCAACTTTTTGATTCGTCTGATCATAAAGGCTCGCCCTTCCGGCAAGATATTTTGAACTTATTGTAGGGCTATCCACTGATACATTGGAGGTTGGAATTTCAATAAAGCTCTCAGCAAAATCCGAAATAAAAAGATAATAGGTTTGATTATCAGAAGGAAGGGTTCCATTAAGCTCGCCCAAATGATGGATAAAACCTAAACATAACAATAGAACAACTCTTGTAAAATATTGCTTAACCCACATAAGAAACCTCTAAATTAAAGGAAATTGTTAACACTCTAAGAATTTTTTTCTCTTAAAACTTGCAAGGCCTCCAAATTAGGGGGAAAGGGCAAATTTTTCCACTCAAATTTTAAAATTTTTTCTACGCTTCCCTTTAGCGGCTTTATTGCTTTTCAAGAAAAAAAAGGTTATAATTACTTTCTTTTAAGGAGATTTTATGAAAAATTATTTTTTAAAATCATTAATACTTCTTTTACTAATTGGGACAACATTTTTTCCCTTTACTGCGAAAGCAGAAATATTAGATGACAAATTTGACCTGAAGTGTTTGCAAGGCTCAAAGTTAGGATACTATATCGGCTCATTTGACCCGATTCATCTCGGCCATCAAAATGTGATTGATCAAGCGTTAAAATCAGGGTCGGTAGATTATGTTCTCATTTATCCTGTGCCAGGCGGCGATGCCTTTAAAAATAGAAGCGATTTTGCCGAGCGCTTAAAAATGATAGCAAGCGTATATCAACAACACCCCAAAGTTTTAATAACTTCTTGGTCGCCGAAAGAACTACAAGATAATTTTTCCTCTACGATCGATTTGGAGATAATAGGGATTATCGGTTCTGATGTCATAACTGACACGTTAATGGGGCCTGACAAAGAATTAAGTGAAAAATACCGCAGTGTTTTTATGAGAGGGATTCCTCTAAAAGAGAAACATTACCAACATACTATAGGCGCTTTAATGGCCTTAAAAGCGGATTCTTTTCTTGTAGCTTTACGTGGGGATGTGGATTTATCTTACTTGGAAAATCGTATTTATGACCGTCCTATTAGAGCTTTTATACCCTCAAAAACCACATCTTCAACAGAGGTGAGAAAGGCAATCGCCAATAGACAACCCTTTGAACCCTTCTTGTCCTATCAAGTTCAGGCCATTATAAAGCAAGAAGGCCTATATGGCTTTCCCTCTCAATTCAATAAAGCGTTGCAGGACGAGCTTTTAGAAATGCAAGAACAGGATCAAAAAGCTAGATTTAGTTTGATGAGCCATAAAGAGCCTTCTAAAGAACTCTATGAAAATATTAAAAAAATTGATGTCCGGAATGGAAAAAGGCTGAAAACTATTATCAATCAATATGGATGGCCGGGAGTCTCTCTTGTCGGTCTTGAGGGCGCTTCTGCCTTTTGGATTTTAGTACAGCATCAAGATCAGGATGTGGATTTTCAAAAAGAATGTCTTGAGCTTTTAAAAGAAGCTGTAAACCAGTATGAAGCTTCTTTACAATCGCAAGCTTATCTTACAGATCGTGTTAAAGTTAATGAGGGAAAACCTCAAATTTATGGCACCCAATGGGTGCAGAAAGAAGGAAACTTTTGCTTGTATCCGGTAGAAGATATTGAACATCTCGACAAACGTCGTTTACAAATGGGTTTAAATACGATTGCTGAATACAAAAAGCAAATGCAAATGATTTATCAACTTAGTGAGGAGCCTTTTAGAATAGATTAAATGAGTGATTCAAAAAAAATTAACATTAGACAAGCAACCTTAAACGATGCCAATACTATTCTTAAGGAAGAACGCGCCATAGCTGAAATTCCGGGCTATTTTTGTTCTTCGCCTTCAGAATTGTCCCTTGATAGTATCATCAATGCAATTTCGGTCTTAAAAGATAAAAGCGGGGTATTTCTTGTTGCTGAATGCAATGAAGTGCTCGTAGGCCACGCTTTTTTAGAGATTCCACATGTTAAGTCATTACAACATGTGGCTGAATTAAATATGGCTGTACATCTAGGTTGGCAAAATCAAGGTATAGGGACAATGCTACTCCATCGCATCATTGATTGGGCCCAAGAGTCAAAATTTATACGAAAGATTCAACTAAATGTTCGTGCAACGAACTTGCCTGCCATCTCATTGTATAAAAAAATGGGTTTTGAAGAAGAAGGACGATTAAAAAATCGAGTCAGAGTCAATGACAGCTACGTTGACGATATCATCATGGGTTTAAGTTTAGTTGCATAGTAGACTTCTTTTGATTTAAGAGAGACTTTGAGGAAAATATGATTCAAATAAGACAAGCCCTTCAATCGGAAATTGATTGGGTCAATGCCTGCTATGAAGAGGTGGATTTTCGACCCTCGTCCTTTGACAAAGAAATCATAGCTATTGCCGAGTACAAAGGTCAAAAGGCAGGTTTAGGGAGGCTAGTCTCTGTTGACTCTAAAACTCTAGAACTTGGTGGAATGTATGTTTTTGAAGCTTTTAGAAAAAAAGGGATAGCCGGAAAAATAGTTGAATTTCTTATGAAGTTGTCCTCTAAGCAAAATATCTATTGCATCCCTTTCGAGCCACTTATCCCTTTTTACTCTAAATTCGGGTTTATCAAAGGGTTTAATCATGAAGAGGTTCCCTACTCAATTTTACAAAAATATTTATGGTGCAAAGAAAAGTATCCGACTGAGGTAAGCCTCTTATTTAAAAAAGCAACCTAAATGATATAACTCTAAATAATACAATATTAAAGAAGTTAGGAGACATAAATGAGTCAAGCTACCCAAAATCTGCAAGAAGCGTTTGCATACGCTATGAGCATTCGTCCGGAAATTGGAGGCTTCCCCACTCTTGCCGAGGCATTAAGAAAAGCTGGAATCACTAAAAATATTTGGAATCTTCCCTCTTGCCAAAGCATTTACATCACTAAATTTGGCCCTGTTGTAACCCAAGGCATTTCTCTTGTTAATGCTACAGTTGACATTCCGCCTTTTAATAAAGAAGCGCTCATAAAAGCTTTAAGGGTAGATCAAGCGGGTCAAAGCTCTTTTCCGGAATTTTTAAAAGCTTCTTGGGAAGCGGGAGTTGTAAGTTACGTGGTAGATTTTGAAAAACGCCAAGTAACCTACTATGGAGTTTTGGATGAATTCTATTCTGAAGAATACCCTGCAGTAGAGATAGCACTTAAATCTCGATGACTTGATTAAGTTCCGGAAGCATAGGCTTTAAGCCGTAATCTTTCACTATTTGAGAGGCCAAAGCTTCCCTTTCTAGATTTTCTCCATGGGTCAATAGAACTTTGGGTTTAGCTGCAGCAAGCGTGCTAAACCATTTCAATAAATCGTTTTGCCCCGCATGAGCGCTAAAGCCATTTAAGGTATGCACCTTGGCTCTAACTTGTATCTTTTCGCCGTGGATTTTAACTTCTCTAGCTCCATCTACAAGCAGCCTTCCAAGCGATCCGTAGCCCTGATACCCGACGATAAGCACCTGAGTTGAGGTGTTAGGCAAGTTGAATTTTAAATGATGTTGAATGCGGCCGCCATTGCACATTCCAGCTCCCGCTAGAATGGCGCAAGGCCCTTTAAGATCGTTAAGTTGCTTTGATTCCTCAACAGAAGTTGTGAATTTAAACCAGGTGCGATCCAAAGGAAAAACCCCTTGCTTTCTCAAGCTAACCGTCTCCTCATCAAAAAGATCAGGGTGGTGGACAAAAACTTTTCCGGCTTCGATGGCCATTGGGCTATCCACAATTACAGGAAAAGGAGGCACCTTATTTTGGAAAAAGAGAATAGCTAATTGATAAAGGATGTGTTGAGTTCGACCGATTGCGAAAGCCGGAATAAGTATTTTCCCTTTTTTTTCAAAAGCTTGATATATGATCTCCTCAAACTCTTTTATTGTCTCGGAATAAGAGCGATGGTTTCTATTGCCGTAAGTAGATTCTAAAAAAACAACGTCTGCATCTTTTAGCAATTCAAAAGGGCGAACAATGGGTTGTTCATAAGGCCCAAGATCACCGGAAAAAACAATAACAGCAGTTCTTCCTTTCTCCTCGACTGTCAATTCAATACTCGCCGATCCTAGCATATGTCCAGCCTCATAAAATTTTGCTGAAATACCCTCTGCTACGTCAAACCGCTCATGGAGATCAACGATTTTACTCTGCGATCGGAAATTCTTAAGATCTTCCGGGACATAAAGCGCTTCAAAATGTTGCTCAGGATGATAGCGGTTTTTACGCTCTGTATCTTGCAACTGAATTCTAGCGGAATCTTGAAGAACAATTTCTGCTAAATCAAGCGTTGCCGATGTGGCATAAATGCTGTTTTTAAAGCCATATTTTAATAAAAGAGGAACTCTTCCTGTATGGTCAAGATGAGCATGAGTTAATAGCAAAGCATCCAAGCTTCTTGGATCAACCCCCTCCGGCAACTTATTTTTTTCCTCGGTACGTTTGCCGCCTTGAAACATGCCGGCATCGATCATTACTTTGGCATTTGCCGTTTCGATTAAGTAAGCTGAGCCTGTGACCTCTCCCCCGGCAGCTCCAAAAACTTTGATTTTCATTTAAACAAAAACCTTCTTCAAGCCATTTTTATAATTTGAATAATGCTAAACGTCTAAAATATATCATGGCTTCTCCATGTTAAAAAGCCCATCAAAATCCTTATCCGATAATACCATGCTTTAGGCTATGGGAAATAGGGTCTAGTTTTAAGCCATAATTTTAAGATCAAGCGGGCGCTTTTTGATTTTCCTTAAAACTTCTTTCCAACATTTTCTTAGCTAACATTTCTAAAGGGTCTATCACCTTCTTGGTACTTGAAGCAAGCTCTCCTGAAAAAAGTGAAAGCTCAGTACAGCCTAAGATAACCGCTTCTGCTTTCCCTCTCTCTATAACCCATAATAAATCTCTTGCTATTGAACGTGATTCACCTTGCAGGATACGATCAATAATCCCATCCACTTTTTCTTGAAGAGAGAGCTCGGGATAACGGCACTCGAAGAACTTCTTATGCAACTTGTTTTCTCTTGAAGTTCTTGTGCAAAGAACTAAGGGTACTTCGTCTAATCGAAGCTCTTCGCCAAGCAAGTTGGGAAGGTGGATCAGATCTTCTTGCTCCTGATCTTCTTCTAAAAAGTTATGCAACGTATTACAAGCAATCGCTAAAACTTCAGCACCTTGCGCACGCAGCTGATTTAAACTTAAAGTAAGTTCAGTTTTCAAAAGCTTTGGGTTTTTCTTATCAGTCAACATGTCTGAAAAAGGAAAGCTATTTAACAAAACTTGCGGGTAATCCCCATCTTTATAGCATCCATATTGTCTGCTTGATAGAAATAATAGGCGCTCAAAAAGCCGTAACCCCGCAAAAGGGCCTGCACCGCCGACGATGCCAATAATTTTTGGTTTCATAAAAATTTTCCATAGTTATTTATATAAAGTAATTCTGAAAAACAAATAGAAACCAAAAACAATTAGGCCAAGCTAATGCTTAAAGACATCTATAAACTTTCAGATCAAAAAAAAGTAAAAATTGAGAAATTATTGAGCGGAATGCTCGTGATGAGGACGATGGGAGGAAAAATTGATTAGACAGTTTGTTGGCATGAGCCTTGATCTTTCAATTAAAGTAAAAAAAAATTTTATATTCATACTAACCTCTTTATTTGCTTAATTTATTAAGCTATCTAATTATAAGGAAAATCAAATTCTAGAACAATAACTTAAATAATCTAAATCTATTGCTTACGAATAATAGTAATCGATTTCCTCATTTTTCTTAGGACCGATAACCCTCCAGCTTAGACGCAGACTATGATTATCAAAGTGAATTTGACCAAAATAAATATCTCCTCCGCAGAGATGAGAATCGACAGACGATAGAGAGTTCCGCCCAATTGGGGCTAGATGAAAAAGAAATACAGGATGGTCAGGCCCCCTTCTTAAATGCTCTAAGGAAATCACGTTGGCTTGGCGATCTAAGGTCCATCTAAACACGTTGCTAAAACTGACTTCTCCTCCGAGCTTCCCTTGCCAAATCCCCTTTTCATTAAAAATGAGTGCATTCGTACCCTCCTTTGAAACCAATACTTCTCCTTCCCCTTTGCCGTTCCATCCTTTTTCTTCCTTTGAGTTTGTCTTTGCATGAAACCTTAGCTGATTAATCTCAATAAGTCTCTGCCAAAAAGCTTGTAAGGTTTGAGCTTTAGTTTTGAAAGAGGTGGTTTCTTTGGGGTCTTCTTTTACGACATAGTAATCTTTTTTTATATGATTAGGAAGCAAGGTATATGCTTTTTTAAGAAGCTGCTCTAATTCATTTAATAAGGGATAAGCAGGATTAAACTGGTACAGCCTCGTTTTTCCTTCATAATAGCTTGTGATAAGGCCTCCTTTTTCCAAGCGATTTAAAGCTTTTTGAAGGGGTGTGAGCGAGGTATCAAGAGATCGATGCAATTGAGTTCCATAGCATTTGCCATTGACAAACAAGAAGATAAGAATTTTCTGCACATTTTTATTTCCGCATAGAGCTTCTAGCATAAAAAAAATCAAACCTCGATCTAAATCTTTTAAACTATTTTTTGGGTTCAAACACACTACGTATTCCCTATTTTTTAAACTTTTTTATATTTTTTATAAACTACTTTTTAGTTTCAAACGACCTTAAATGAAGGATGTTTTCATTGAAATATCAAAAAAATCGTCCTAAAATTCCTTTATCAGTAATAAAAATGGTGATTTTATGTCGATCAGACATGATTGGACACTTGAAGAGCTTCAAGTTTTGTATGATTTACCTTTCATTGAACTTGTTTCAAAAGCCAATCAAATTCATAGCCGATTTCATGAGCTTTCAGAAATTCAGGTCTGCAGTTTGATTTCCATTAAAACAGGAGGTTGCCAAGAAGACTGCAAATACTGCGCCCAATCCTCACGTTATCAAACCTCTATTAAAGCTCAGCCGATGATGACTTTTGAAGCAGTGCTAAGAGATGCCAAAAGTGCCATAAAACAAGGAGCTACGAGGGTTTGTTTGGGGGCCGCTTGGCGAGAAGTGCGTGAGGGCAAGCCTTTTGAAGAAATACTTAAAATAATTGAAGCCATTACAAGCTTAGGTGTAGAAGTTTGCTGTACTTTAGGCATGCTCAACGCATCTCAAGCAAAGAGGCTAAAAGAAGCTGGTCTCTATGCTTACAACCACAATTTAGATACTTCGGAAAAATTCTACAAAACCATCATAACGACAAGAACCTATCAAGACCGTTTGGACACACTTAGTCATTTAGAAAATTCGAAACTAAGTATTTGCTGCGGAGGTATCTTAGGGATGGGAGAAGACTATATGGACCGGCTAGAACTTCTGCTTCTCTTGGGAACAAGAAACCCGCATCCTGAATCAGTCCCCATCAATAGACTAAGCCAAATTCCAGGTACCCCTCTAGAAGGTCAATCAAAAGTTTCAGTATGGGAACTGATACGAATCGTTGCCATAGCTCGGATAGTCCTGCCTAAAAGTATGATCCGGTTAGCTTGCGGAAGAATCGGGATGTCTTATGAAGAACAAGCCTTATGTTTCCTATCGGGAGCAAATTCTATATTTGCCGGCGAGAAACTTTTAACCGTTGCAAATACTCCTATCGACAAAGATGAAGAGATGTTTCAACTTCTTGGTCTTAAGAAAAAAACAGCGTTTAAAAAGGCTTCAAAATCATGATCTCTCACTTAGAAAATAAATTATTGATACGAAGAAAGTTTGGTCATTTAAGACAATTGAAGATTAACGAAAACTTAATTGATTTTTCATCCAATGATTATTTAGGTCTTGCAAGATCTGCAGACCTCGCAAAAGCATTTCTTCAAGAATGGGAAAATCACTTGAACCCTTTTATTGGATCAACAGGGTCCCGCTTACTTACGGGTAATTCAAATTACGCTCAAGATTTAGAGGAGAGAATTTCAAAATTCCATGGCTTTGACGCGGGCCTTCTTTTCAATACCGGCTACATGGCAAATCTAGGCTTACTTTCTGCTATTGGAAACGAGGAAAGTGTGTTTTTTTACGACTTAGGTGTGCACGCTTCCACCCATGATGGCATTCTCTTAAGTAAAGCTAAAGCTGTTCCCTTCAAACATAACGATCTTCAACATCTAGAAGAGAGGCTTAAAAAAAGTTATCTTTCCAAAAATCGCTTTATTTGCATCGAATCCATTTACTCAACAGACGGTTCCATGGCGCCAGTGCTTGAAATTTGCAAGCTTTCTCAAAAATATAATGCTCATATGATTGTTGATGAAGCTCATTCGGCGGGCATCTATGGACCTCAAGGAAGAGGCTTAATTTCAGAATACGGTCTTACCGATAAAGTCTTTGCTATAATAGTCACTTTTGGTAAAGCGCTAGGAACTTTTGGCGCCATTGTGCTTGGCAGTTCCCTTTTAAAAGAAACTCTTATAAATTTTGCTAAATCTTTTATCTTTACAACAGCCCTCCCTTTTCAAGCGCTGGCTTCTATCAAATGCTGCTACGACTTATTTCCGAAATTAGAAAAAGAAAGACAAAACCTTAAAAATTTAATCAACCGTTTTAGAAATAGTTTACCTAGTTCTTCAATCACCCCTATTCAACCAATACTTATTTCCGGAAATGAACAAGCTAACTTAGCAGCTCAACATTTACAGGATTTAGGCTTTGATGTAAGAGCGCTTTTGAGTCCTACAGTGAAACGTGGGAATGAAGTTCTTCGTATTTGCTTGCATAGTTTCAATACTGAGCATGAGTTGTCTCTTTTACTGAACCGCATTCCAGTTATAAGGGAGCCTCTTTATGCATAATATTATGGTGTCAGGAATAGGAACAGGGGTTGGTAAAACGATTGTAAGCACTATTCTTACAATTCTTTTTGATGGAGATTATTGGAAACCGATTCAATGCGGAAATAAAGAAAATTCAGATACAGTACAGGTAAAAAAGTGGCTAAACCCCTCTAGACATGTTATTCATCCTCCCGCTTATTCTTTTAAGGCTCCCTTATCCCCTCATCATGCCGCACGTTTAGAGAAAATCTCTATCAATCTAAAAAAGGTTTTTCCTCCCACAACAGATCGTTCCTTGATCATTGAAGGTGTCGGCGGGATTTTGGTTCCAGTAACTACTCAATGTGTAAGCTTGGAATTATTCAAATCATGGAATTGCAAGTGGATTCTTGTTTCAAATCATTACTTGGGGAGTATAAATCATACCTTGCTCACCCTTGAAGTTTTAAAACAACACCAAATTCCACTTCTTGGAATCATTTTTAATGGACCCCCTAATCCTGATAGTGAAAGTGCCGTCTTAGCCATCTCAAAAGTTCCTTTTTTAGGAAGATTGCTAAAAGAACCTTATGTAACAAAAACAACCCTTCAAAAGTATGTAAAACAATGGCAACCACATTTTTCGAAAATACTTCTTTAGTTGATAAAGATAGAGCTTGCATTTGGCACCCTTTTACCCAAATGCAAACCGCAAAACCTCCTATTCCGATTGTCCGTGCAAAAGGAGTCTATCTCTATGACGCTTCCGGGAATTGCTATTTGGATGCCATTTCCTCTTGGTGGGTGAACCTCCATGGGCATACTCATCCCTATATTGCTCAAAAAATCAAATCTCAATCGGAAATATTAGAGCATGTTATTTTTGCTGACTTCACCCATGCGCCAGCAATTGATTTAGCATCCAGGCTGATTTCTCTTCTACCGGGTAAAATGTCTAAAGTTTTCTACTCCGATAATGGTTCCACTTCAGTTGAAGCGGCTTTAAAAATAGCGATACAGTTTTGGCATAACCAAAATGTCAATAAAAAAAAGATTATCTGTTTTAAAAATAGTTATCATGGCGACACTTTTGGGGCTATGTCAGCATCCGGAAAAAATCCGTTTAATAGACCCTTCTGGACGCACCTTTTTGAAGTAACAGCCATTGATCCACCCTTAAAAGGTCAAGAAAAAACTTCCCTGCAGCAACTTGAATCTCTTTTGGAGTTAGAGGACACGGCTTGCTTTATTTTTGAACCACTTGTTTTAGGTTCTGGGGGGATGATTATTTATCCCCCAAATGGTTTGGACCTTTTAATTCAAAGCTGCAAGAAGCATCAAGTTTTAACCATAGCAGATGAAGTCATGACAGGATTTGGCCGAACAGGAACCCTCTTTGCATGCGATCAACTTCAGGAAGAACCCGATATTATCTGCTTATCCAAAGGTCTAACAGGCGGATTTTTACCTCTTGGGGCAACGATTTGTACGGAAAATATTTTTAACGCATTTTTAGGAAATCATTTGCATCAAGCGTTCCTACATGGCCATTCGTATACCGCAAATCCCCTTGCTTGCAGCAGCGCTCTTGCAAGCCTTGATCTTTTATTAGAAGATAAATGCACGCATCAAAGAAAACTGATTGAAAATTCGCATCATTCTTTTTGTCAAAAATGGAAATTCCACCCTAAACTAAAAAGATGTGAAGTACAAGGCACGATTTTAGTTTTAGAATATCATACAAATACACCTTCTTATTTTGATTCTCTTCGCGATCAACTGTACGGCTTTTTTTTAGAAAAAAAAATTTTACTTCGTCCTTTAGGGAACGTTCTCTATCTTTTGCCTCCCTACTGTATTCAAGAGGAAGAACTTCAATTTATCTACGATCAAATTATTCTTACTTTGGAAGGCGGCTTATGACTTCATTTATTTCTTTTTCAAAACAAATCAAAGAAATTCTAAGCACTATCGTTTTGTCTGAAAAATTACATGCCAGATGGCTTAATACTCTTTCATTTCTTGAAAATTGCGGCGCAAGACAAATTGCTGCTTGTGAGCATCCCACCTTAGTTAAAGAAGAAATGCTAAAACACGCTGCTGAAGAATTTCGACATGCCCACTATCTAAAACGTCAAATTGGAAGAGTATCTTCTGAATCAATAGAAACCTATTCCCGCTCTAATATACTTGGGGAAACATCCACTCTTCATTATTTAGGGGCCTTGAATATAAAAACTTCTCGCTACCTTAAATCTTTAGGGTTATCGCATAACTTAATCAAAGAAGGTGCCTATTTACTTGTCACCTATGCCATAGAGTTGCGAGCCGAAGAATTATACCCTCTCTACGAAGAAATACTACGGAAAGCAAGCTCAAGGGTCACTGTTAAATCTATTTTATTGGAGGAAAAAGAACATCTTCTAGAGATGAAAGAAGGGCTTGAAAAATTCCCTTCAGGGCTTCACTATGCGGAGAAAATCCTTTCTATAGAAAGCAAGCTTTGTAAATCTTGGTTAGATGGCTTATCAAAGAGTATAGAATGACATAAAGGTTATAAACTCTTTTTACATCAAATTACTATTTACATTTTGTTTATTTAACGGATAAAGATGACTTTGACTAATTTTTCAAAAAAAAGCTCACTGTTGTAGATATTGAAGAATTTCAATACTTAAAAGTTTTGAGAGTAACTTAAGAAATTGAAGAAAAGACGCACTCTGCTATTTGTAAATCTTGAATGGCGATGCCTGTCAAGTCGCAAACAGTTATTTGCTCCTCTGACGTCCTGCCAAGAGAAGGATCGACTAAGACATCACCTAATTCCACTAATTTTTCGAAGTTAATTGAGCCTTTTTTGATCGCATGGGAAGCATCGCCAAATAAAGCACACTGGCTTTTGCTATCTACTACGACTCTATCCGCTTTTACAAAGATATTTTCATCCAGTTCTTGTTTGTGGGTATCGTCTGCCCCAACAGCGGTAATGTGTGTGCCTGGCATGATAAAGTCAGCGAAGATAATAGGCTGAGTGGAAGCGGTTGTTGTGATAATCAAATTACTTTTAGAAGCAAGCTCTACAAGATCTTTTATCGGCTGTATCTCCCATTCCTTTAAATCATGGTGCATAGATAGTTTTTTTGCTTTCTCAATATCTCTTCCCCAAACCATCACTTTACGGCACTTTGTGGCCTCCCTTAGAAATTTCAATTGGTAATAGGCTTGAGCGCCCGTTCCGACGATTCCAATGTTTGTAATATTTTTTGGAGCTAGGAGCTTTGCTGCCACATAACCTGCTGCGGCGGTTCGAATATCTGTGAGATACCCTTCATCCAACAAGATTGAGACGCACCTTCCCGTTTGTTTATCAAATAATAGCATAAGGCCATTATTGGAGGATAAACCTAACTTTGGGTTCTCATAGAAGCCGGAAGCCACTTTTACGACATAATATTTTCCTTTCTTTAAGTACCCATATTTAATGTGGCAGTCTCCTGGAGGATCCTTAAAAGATAGCGAGGCTACAGGAGGAATTACCGTTTGACCTTGGCTATAAGCGATAAAACCATCCTCAATGGCTTTCAAAACCTTAGGAATTGAAAGAGCCTTTTTGATCACTTCGAGGCTTAGAATTTTCATGATATCAACTTCTGAAGGGTGGAAAAGCTCACATTACGGCCTGTTAATACAAGGACGGTGGGCTCTTTTGGTTTGATGTGTCCGAAAAGGCAACTTGCGAGAGAAACTGCAGCTGAAGGTTCAATAAGGTATTGATGATTTTTTAAAAGCCAAAGAAGAGCCTCTTTTAGCTCATTTTCTTTAATTAAAGCGATCTCATCCACTCTTGTTTTTAAAATATCATAACACTTCGCCCCAAGCCCTCCTTCCAGTCCACCGGCCAATGTATCGATAGGAGGCAGGTAAGTGATGGGCTTACCTTGACTCAAAGATAATTTAAGAGCAGGAGACTCAAAAAGCTGACAAATAGTAATTTTGGCATGAGGACTTTTTTCTTTTATGTGCCAAGCAAACCCGGAAGACAACCCGCCTCCCCCCATGGGTAAAATAAAATGCTTAGCTTCGGGCATTTGTTCAAGAACTTCAGAGGCAAGAGTGCCTCCATTGGCAGCCATAATTTTTTCATCATCAAAAGCTGAGATAAGAGTCATGTCTAATTTCTTAGCCTCATTCGCAGCCCACTCTAAGGTTTCATCATAACCAACAAATTCTGATTTTTTTACTTCGGCTCCAAGCTCTAATAATTTATTATATTTAGCTTGATCGACATTTTTGGGAACGAACACGATTGCGGGCACCCCTAATTGCTTGCAAGCATAAGCAATCCCTAGGCCATGGTTGCCCGCAGAACAAGCTGCAACCCCTTTTTCTTTTTTCTTTTCATCTAAAGTCGATAGGTAGAAAAAACCTCCACGAACTTTGAAGGAACCGGTAATCTGCAAATTTTCAAGCTTTAAATAGATTGGTTGTCCAAAAAGATTCGAAAGCTTTGGTGAAAACTCAATCGGTGTCTTTCGAATTTTCCCTTTAAGGACATGCCGTGCTTGTTCAATAATGGAATTCATAGCTTCTCTTTATGAAAGTTTATTTACTTAGGTAGTTATAAACTGTGGCTCTTGAAAGATCGAGAACGTCAGCTAAGTAAGCAGCCGCATTCTTAGCTTTGAATCCCCCTTCCCGATAAAGAGCTTGAATCAGATCGCGTTTATTTTCTTTGCTTAAAGCCTTTAGCGTTAACCCCTCTCTTTTTAGATAATCAGAAACATAGAGATTTATCTTTTCACGCCAGTCATCCTTGAAAAGGACCTCAGGCTTATTTTCGGTATCGACAACATTCGACCATTTATCTAAAAGATGCCGAAACTCCTCCCACTTTGAAACATCCAAGTTGATGCACAAAAGACCGATAGGAACTTTATTTTTATCTCTAAGTGTCGCTGTGGTTGATTTTAGTTTAATGCCGTCCCAGTTTATCTTGGTGTAAACCGGAAAAACATCGGGAAGGTTGGTATAATCCGGAAGATCCTCTATTAATGAGTCATCTCCAATTTTTCTTTTTGAAAAATTGTTGAAAATAGCCGCAATTTTTCCTGTCTTTAGATCGTGAATCACAACTTCTGCATGGGGATGTAATAAAACGGTAATAGCTTCGGCTACAGAATAATATTCGTTCAATTCAGACACCTTTCCTCTTTTTATATACATTTTAGTCTAAATTAGACTTTTATGTCTACAACAGATTGTTTTTGCAAAATAAATGTTAAAGAATTATTTATCTTTTTAAACAACTTGTGTTCAGCAAAGGAGTCTTACCATGTCAAAAATTCAAGCATGGGTGGCTTCCGCCCCAAAAAGTAAATTTACAAAGCAAGAAATTGATCTAGGACCTTTAGGAGAGGATGAGGTGGAAGTCGCAGTCGAGCATTGCGGAATTTGCCATTCCGATCTCTCATTCCTTAATAATGAGTGGGGCAATTCAAAATTTCCTGCTGTTCTAGGCCACGAAATTTCGGGTCGGGTGGCAGCCCTAGGTTCTGCTGTCAAAGGGCTTAAGGTGGGTCAGAAAGTTGGCATTGGCTGGACTTGCGGAAGTTGTATGCATTGCCATCAATGTCTATCCGGAAACCAAAATTTTTGCCCGGAAGCTGTATCCACTATTATTGGCCATAAAGGCGGCTTTGCAAGCCGCGTAAGAGCCCATTGGGCTTGGACTATCCCTATTCCGGAAAATCTTCCTTTGGCAGATGCAGGCCCTTTACTTTGCGGCGGCATCACGGTTTTTAATCCGTTATCAACTTATGGTAAACCGACGGATCATGTCGGGATTGTCGGGATTGGCGGACTTGGCCACATGGCAGTTAAATTCGCAGCAGCTATGGGCTTTGAAATCACAGCTTTTACTTCAAGCGAAAGCAAATTTAAAGAAGCAAAGGATTTTGGAGCCCAGAATGTGATTTCAAGTAAAGATTCTGCTGCGATTAAAAAACTTGCCGGAAAATTAGATCTCTTACTTGTCACTTTAAACGTTCCCTTGGATTGGCAAGCCTTGATCGCGACCCTAGCCCCAAAAGGACGGATTCATTTTCTTGGAGTTGTAACACAACCTATCCCCGTCTCTATTTTTTCTCTCCTTTTAGCTCAAAGGAGCCTTTCAAGCTCTCCTGTCGGTCCTCCGGTGGCCATAGCTGACATGCTGGATTTTTCAGCTTTGCATAATATCACGCCAACTACCGAACATTTTCCCATGAGTCAAATTAATGAGGCTTTTGAGCATCTTGAATCCGGAAAAGCGCGTTATCGAATTGTTCTTGACGCTGATTTCTAAACGTTGGACAATATAGCTTGAATTGAAAAAATCATTACTGTAAAAGTTATCAAACAGTAATTTCTTTAATTCCTTTTTCGCATTGCATTATGACTGCATTAAAAGATAGAAATAAAACAAAGACAATCCTTATTACAGGCGGCTGTCAAGGGATTGGACAAGCTATTGCCTATCGTTTCGGGGCTGAGGGATTTAATATTGTTCTAGCCTCTAAAGATACACCGGATAAAGTTAAAGAGACAGTTGATGGGGTTATTAAAGCAGGCGGCTATGCTTTACCCTGTGATTCCGACGTTCGCGACTATCAAGAATTGGAGAATCTTGTTTTAAAAGCAGTAGAACAATTTGGCAGCCTAGATATATTGGTTAATAATACAAGCGCTCCTTGCTTTAACGACACGCTTCATACATCACCCGAAGAATATGATCTTGCTCAATCAACAAGTGTGCGTGCAGCTTTTTTTCTTTCAAAACTTTGCTATCCCTATTTAAAAGAAGGAACAAACTCGCACATAATTAATATCTCTCCTCCCCTTAATCTTGAAGAAGAGTGGTTGAGAGACTACTTGCCATTTGCGCTCGGAAAGTATGGAATGAGCCTATGCACAAAAGGCATGGCTGCAGAGTTTCGTGTTTCTGGCATCGCAGTCAACTCACTTTGGCCGCAAACTAATATTGCGACTCCAAGACTTAAAGAACACCTATCGCGAGATGTCTATGCAGGAAGCCGGTTGCCTTCGATCATGGCAGACGCAGCTTATGCCCTGTCTCAACGAACCTTTAAAGAAGCTTCAGGTCAATTTTTTATAGATGAAACTTTACTTCGGGAAACAGGCGTTACTGATTTCTCTCATTATGCTGTAGATCCCAATCGCCCCTTAGTCCAAACGCTTTTTTTACCCCTTAAAGACGGGATGATGCCTATTTCACGCGAATTATTTCAGTGCAAAAAAATAAGCAGCACTTAGAAAGTCCTACCTTCTTAGACTACATGATATTTTTTACCAAGTTCAAACTGGAAAATCAGGCACCTCAGCTTGACCGAATCAATACCGAAAATTGAGGGGCAAGCTCAAAATTATTGGAGGCTGCAGTAAAGCTTAAAGTGGCAGACTGCTCTAATTTGCTCCCAAACACTTATTTTTATATAATTTTTCAAAAAAAACTTGTATAGAAATAGGCATAGGGTAAGATGAAGTCTAATATTTAGAATAGTCCCTTCTAAATTAACTTCATAAATGCATTGGCCTTGGATTGTAACGATTGTTGAGATTGCCTGGGGAAGTTGCTTAGCCGGAACGGTAAGTGTGATTTCAACTTATTTGGTTCGGTATTTTTGGTAGCGAGCGAACTAAAACTATTCCAAAGAAAGACATCCTGTTTTCTCTTGGAATTAAAAAATTAAGACCAAATATTAGCATTGAAAATAAATAAGATATGAACGTTTAAGAGAAATATATCATGCATTACATCCTCATCTTACTTCAATTAATTGTAGCCTTTGGCTTGCTAAATGTTTGGTTAATACGAAGCGATAAAAAAACCGATTATCGGGGATGTAACAGTAGTTCTTTAAAAAATGAATTCGCAGCCTACGGTTTGCCTTTATGGTCTTTCTATGTTGTCGGATTTCTCAAAATCACCTCGGCTATCTTGCTTCTTTTAGGAATATGGAAACCCTTCCTAGTTTTCCCGGCAGCGCTTGTCGTTTCTGTTTTGATGGCTGGAGCTTTAGTCTTGCACATAAAAGTTGAAGATCCATTTAAGAAGTGGGTTCCGGCGTTGATCATGCTAATTTTTAGCCTAATCATTTGCCTTGGGTCCTTTTATCAATTCTAAATAAATTTTATTTTACCGATAGGGCAGCCATATTCCGGCATTAAGCGATGCCGCATACATGACCCAAATTAAATAAGGAATCAATAAAAGACTTGCCATAGGTCGAACCGACCAAGCCTTAACGATTGTCAAACTGATCAATAAGCATAGCAAAACGATATCGATTTGGTCCATGATCAATACCTTGAAAAAACTTCAATTCTCTTTCAGAAATAACTTCTAAAGGCCAATTTTCTCAAATTCAATAAGCCAGCTTCAATAATAGCCTCCTGCGATAAATGCCGAAGCCCCCTCTCCGGTCTTGACACGTGAAAAGATCTTTATTTGCGGGCAAAATGTGAAATTTTTGCCTGAAGATTAATTCTTAAATTTACTGTTAGGAGAGAGTCCTAACAGTTTTTAATTTTTAAATCCTTAGGCAGTTTCAATCTAGAAAATTTAATGAAAGAGATTAAGGATTTTGTTAAACTTGTTTAGTGTAAGATAACCTTTAAGGGCATAAAATTGAAAAAAGCAATTGTTATAGGCGCATCTTCAGGAATAGGCAGAGAGCTTGCGATCACCCTTGCTAAAAAAGGCTATGAAGTCGGCTTAGTGGCAAGGCGGACCGATCTTCTTGAGTCTTTAAAAAATGAAATTCAAACTAATAGTTTTACTGAACACCTAGACTTAAGAAGAGTTCCAGACGCTATTGAAAAAATACGAGCTTTGATCCAAAGGATGAAGGGTGTAGATCTTATCGTTTTTAATGCCGGAATCGGTTTTTTAAACCCGGAATTGGATTGGTCAAAGGAGGAACAAACCATCGATGTCAATGTTTCCGGTTTTTCCGCGGTTATGGGAGAAGTCTATAAATTTTTCTCTAAGCAAGGGCATGGGCAAATAGTTGGAATCTCCTCCATAGGCGCTCTTAGAGGCAATGCCATAGCGCCGGCTTATAATGCTTCCAAAGCTTTTATGTCTAATTATCTAGAAGGCTTAAGAAAAAAAGCATTTCAAGAAAATCTACCTATTGTCGTTACAGATATCAAACCCGGCTTTGTGGATACTGAAATGGCAAAGGGCGAAGGTAAATTTTGGGTAGCCACAACTCAAGAAGCCGCTCATCAAATCTATTCTGCAATTAAAAAAAAGAAAAAACAAGCCTATATTACACATAGATGGCGGTTAATAGGCTGGGCACTTAAATGCATGCCTAATTGGCTTTATCAACGGATGGCTTTATGAAATTCTTTTACACATTCCTATTTTCCATTCTAACGATAGTTTCCCATGCCACCCAAATCAAAGAAGGTCTCTCAAAAAAACATGAATTAACCCAAGAAGATCTTGACTCATTTTTCGATACGCTCATTCCTTCTCAAATTGAAGAAGCCCATATCGCGGGAGCTGTCATTGCGGTGGTTAAGGACGGGGCTTTACTTTTTACAAAAGGGTATGGGTTTGCAGATGTTGCTAAAAAAGCCCCCATATCGCCTGAACAAACCTTATTTCGAACCGGTTCCATCTCAAAATTATTCGTTTGGACAGCCGTAATGCAGCTAGTTGAACAAGGCAAGTTAGAGTTAGATCGAAATATTAATGACTATTTAGATTTTAAAGTTCCTAATACTTTTGATAAGCCTATCACTCTCTCAGACATCATGACCCATAGAAGCGGTTTTGAAGAATCCTTTAAAGACTTGATGGTAAAATCGCCAGAAGACTTATATCCCTTATCGCAGTACTTGCCTTCTCACTTGCCAAATCGGATTTTTCCTCCGGGTTTAGTACCGGCCTACTCTAACTATGCGACAACTTTAGCCGCCTACATTGTAGAACGAATTTCCAAACAGAATTTTTATGACTATATAGAGGAACATATTTTTAAACCTCTTACTATGAGTGACTCAACCTTTCTTCAGCCGCTTCCAGAAGCTTTTAAAGCCTCTAATGGATACCTTCTAGCATCTGATGACTCCAAGCCATTTGAACTTCTTCAAGTAGGGCCTGCAGGGGCTCTTTCCACCTCTGCGATTGACATGTCCCGTTTTATGATCATGCATTTGCAAAAAGGACGATTTGGAAATGCAGAAATCTTAAAACCTGAAACGATCCAGCAAATGCATAAACGACAAGCAGGCTGGCCTTCATCCATGAATGCGATGTGTCTTGGATTTTACGAGCAGTCTCGAAACGGGCATCGGATTATTGGACATGAGGGAAACACTAGTTTATTTCGGAGCAATATCTTCTTGATTATAGGGGCTAATACCGGCCTTTTTATCTCTTATAATAGTGCCGGTAAATTCACACTTGATCCAAGAGAGGTTCTCTTCGATAAATTTATGAATCGCTATTTTCCTGATAAATCAATGATTTTAGAGCCTTTTGAAGAAACTTCAAATATACAAGATGTGGTGGGAAGTTATGAGCCTAGCCGACGCTCTGAAACTACTTTTTTAAGGCTATTCAAACTTTTTCAAGAGCTTAAGGTAGCTGCCAATTTACAAGACAATATTCTTTCAGTTTCAGGACTTACAGGATTGAAAGGGTCGCCTCTTCACTTTCGTGAAATTGCTCCAATGGTTTTTCAAGAAATTGATGGCAAAGCCAAGATTGCTTTTAGTACGGATTACAATGGAAAAAAAACAGCCCATATCACTTATGATACTTTTTATCCTACAGTTGTTTTTCAACAAATCCCTAACCTTCTTGATAAACAAATTTTTAATTATTCAGTTCTTGGATTTAGTTTGATCATCGTTCTACTGACACTCCTAACATGGCCGATTGTGGTATGGGTTAGAAAACATTACAACATCACCTCGCAGCCAAAAGAGAAGGGATTAAGAAAAATTTCCTATCTTGTCTGTCTTTGCATAGCAGGGTATGTTATCGGAATGTTTGTTTTTGCAAGCCAGCTCACTGATTTTTCAATGCTATCTAAAAGAAGTGATCTAGCCTTAAGGGTACTGCAAGGAATTGCTTTGACTGCTATTTTAGGCTCTCTTACGTTTAGTTATAACTGCTTTATAAGCTGGAATAATCAAAAGAAAGAATTTTTTGGAAAAATTTGGAATACCTTATTAGCTTGCGCTTTTATGGGATTTTCCTGGTTTCTTTTCCATTGGAATTTAATCGATTTTTGGTTGAGGTATTAAAACATTTTTTAAGTCATCCATGTCTAGACGCATTTTGTAATGCGGCACCGGATGCCAGCTAGCAATAAACTCGCCGACGATCTTAAAACCTGCTTTTTTATACACGTGAATGGCACGTAAATTAGTGGCTTCAGGATCGATTAATACTTCAGAAATGTCTGCAAAATGAGTTAGCAGGAAGGTTTGGATCATTGGCACTGCAAGTCCTTTGCCCATATATTTAGGCTCGCAAATAAAGAGATCCAGCGTAATGGCACGGCCCTCTTTTTGACACCAGTTAATTAAATCATCTTCCTCATCCTTTCTTACCTCGGAGGTGATCATATAGCCAAAAGGTTTATTATTTATATAAGCTATCCAATGTTCACATAAAGAAGGATGACCTTTATAAAAAAGATCCAAGTCATTAAGGGTATTTTGCAAGCCTTGGCCGTGAAACCATTCTTTGATGTGCTCTTGTTTTAACCATTTTTCCAGGAAATCTTTTTGAGATTCCTTAACCCATGCAAAAGAAAAATCAGTTTTGCTAACCATGTCCATTTACCTATTTTAAGGAAGCTTAATTATACTTCGAATTTAAGGAAAAGTCATCTGTTAAAGATAGAGTTTCTCTTAAAGCTGTTATTTCATTCATCGCTTAAGCATTGACTTTAAGACTTACGACAGTAACGAAGATCTTTTCAACTGAGGAAAGTTAAGATAAAGATTATTTTAAAGATTTATATTCCAAAAGGGAGCTTCAAAAATTATTTATTTACCTATAGAAGGCCGATCTTCTTCGGGTCTTTACGGCTTGTAAAATAATTTGAAAATGGAGAGGGAATTCTTTCCATTGAAAATTATAAGGGCCTTGGCATTAATTTAATGAGCCGCCCTAATTGCCCCTCGTAAAACATATCCCCATTATAATAAGGCTGTATCATAGTCCCTTGCGTCATTGCAGGAAGCAAGGGAGAGCGCGCTAACTCAACGCCTGTGGCCGCGTTTCTCCAAACAGCATAATCATTTAAGTTAGTGCCAGGAATTTCAGGACCCGGAATGTCTGTTCCGACAAGAACGCGATTATTAGATGGGCCAATAAGGGTGGTAAACTCAGTTGTCGTTTGGCTTGCTTTCCAAACGGTTTCAAGACCTTTGTTTGTAATCGTTATGGCAGCAATCTTGCCGGGCAATGCATCGCTTGCATAAATCAAATTGTTATCCGAGTCTGATGAAACGGCCATGGGAGCCCAGCTGATAGCTTGGGAGGCATCAGGTCCGGCTGTTGCAAAAGCGGCTTCCACTAAGGGAGGAATCGGATCCCCTAAAAAGGGCTGAAGGCTATAATGAATGGAAGCATCCCCTTGATGGATTGCAATCACACTCAAAGCCGTAGAAGCAGGAAGTGTGTTTGTTTGAGCCACAACCCAATCATTCATTACAGAAAATGAGGTACAAAGCGTCTGTCCGTTTACTGTAATCATACCTGGATTCCAAGAATTATCTGGAATAAATTTACCCTCTTTAACTTCGTAGCGAAAAGCTGTCGTTGGCGCAAGCAAGTAAACGTAATTTTTTCCCTGATAGGTCGTGATCGTTGGACGTGCACCGACAGCCGCCGGCAAAGTAATGTTGTCGACCACCTCCATCGTTTTTGGATCGACAGAAATTAAAATGGAAGGAGGCACATCTGTTGGGTCAGGGCAATTTAATAGGGCATCGGGACCTTGATAAGTACACCCGGCTTGCCTATAAACAGATTTCATTACGATATAGCCATCTGAGGTAGCATTAAAGCCATTAAAGGAGGTGTTTTCAGGAAGGGCAATTCCTCCTGTCGGGAGAATTTTTATTTTGACTATTTCTCCATCAGGTGTGATTTTAGCAAGTCTATAGCCATAACTAACGTAAATAAACCCGTCCTCTAATATTCCCATGGAGCCGGGATAGTCCCATTCTCCGTTTTCAGCTGTAATTATTAACTGTCTATGCCAAATGCGCTCAAGGGTGTTTGGATCCACCCTGTCAACATAGGCGCCAATCGAACCTGCGATATCGCCATAACCGCCCCCATAAATATAAGCATGATCGGCATCAAGATAACTCATGTTATACCCGGAAGGGTATAAAAGCGGCAAAGAATTCAAAGTGTCAACGACGTTTCCGAGAGTTAAAGAACCGCCAAAGGTCGCTTCCGGAAACACATGGGAGCGGCCTGAATTGTAGTGTTCAAAAGCTTGAAGCGAAGGGTACCAAGGAGGGTTAGGCGGGATAATTAAGAGGTTTGCAGCCAAGTTGTCACCGACTCTGAATAAATAATAACCATTTTTAAAGGGTGCAAGGCCAGCTATTCTATAGCCAGGCTTTTCAATTTTTATTCCTGCGAAATTGTAAATGTGATTTGGAACCGTTGTTGTAATGCTTAAATTTAGAGCGTTCACGAGATAGTTTTGAACTGTTACCGGGCCTATTCCATTAAGAGCAAGCTTAATGCGCAGCGGATCCGAAGTTCCGGTTTCAGCTACATTAAAAAATAAGCCTGTGCTTGCATAGCTAGGCCCAAGGGTTAAGAGAAGCGTTATAAGAAATAAACCCTTTAAAATACTAAATGGAGATCGTAAAAAAGAGTGCATTAGCATAGCTATTTCCTGTGCTTAAAGAATTTATTACCTGACTGTTAATGCGCTTTAGCTTTCCCTCGCCCAAATAAAAAAAACGATAGTCAATTTCAAGAGAGAAATTTCTAAATAAATGATTAAACCGCCACCCTAATCCTGCGGTAGCACTAAAAGCAGCCTTGGTTTTCCCGGAGAATATCTTATCACTTTCAGTGATTCCGCCATCGAGTGATCTCTCTTTAAAACCATGAGTGCTTGCAATATTAACACCTAAGCCTAAATCAAGAATCAAATCATAACTAGAACAGCAGCCAATTAGAGCTCTTGTAGCTAAATAGATCGGATAGTTGGATCGATAATATTGATAAGAGAGGTTAGCAAAAAGATCTTCTTGAATGACTTTGCCTTTTACTTTAGTTGGAGCCAAATAAAAGGCATTTATTCCATATAAAATTCTTGTCTCTCTTATTCTGAGACCCTCTAAATAAGCCCCAAGCCCAAAAAGAAGATTTTGACCCGAGTGCTTATCGACAGTAAATTGATCCCCTATCAAATCTTCAATATCCACATGCTGGGACTTGCCTTGATGGGCTGAAAACACACCTAGCTGTATGAGCGTTTCAAAGCAGCAACTTGCTAAACTAACACTCGGAATTAAAAAGCTTACAATAATCGCTAATAGCTTAAGAGATGATTTGTATCTCATGATAGGAAACCCGGGGCTTCGTAAAAGCCTCCTTCTTAGTCTAACTTAAAAAATCTGTCAATCTGAGAAAGCTATTATTTAGAGACTTTTAATCATCTGATAGGGTTTCTTTAACTCGCTGAAGTTGAGGAAATTTTTCTACGAAAGAATCTAAAACTTCCAGGGCCTTTTCTCTACTTATGCCTATACCTGATTCGCTTAAGGATTTTAAGGAGTGATTTGTCCATAGGGTATTAATTTCTAAAGCAAGACAGTCGAGTTGGTTTAACACCATATCTTTGCAAAGAGGGCTTTCGAAAGTTTTACCTATAAAATTCAAAATTTCTTGATATCTTTCAGTAATTTTTGCGGCTATCTCTTCTTTCATATTGTTTTCAGTTTCTTGATTAAAATTTGAAGCTGGTTCTTTCAGCCTTATAGAATTTATAGCGGTAGTTTGAAGATTCAAAGTTTCTGGTCTTGTTGAAGGTTTTAGGGTGCTGCAAGAAACAATCCGATAAATGGCCAATGGAATTCCAAGCGTTAGTGAGTGGAATACCACATTCATAATTCTATTTAAAAGCGACTGTCTTTCACAAAGAGGTTGGTCAAATAGATGATTAGCGTGGGAACAGATAGAAGGGGTTAGAGAGATACTACTAGCATTTTTACCTTATTAATTTTTATAGTATTTTATTTAGATTCCATAATAATAACGCCGGCGCTTGTACCAAGCCTTGACGCTCCAGCTTCAATCATCGCAAGAGCTGTTTTTAGATCGCGTATTCCTCCTGAGGCTTTAACCCCAAAATTTGGACCAACCACTTTTCTCATTAAAGCGACATCGTGAATCGTAGCTCCGGATTTAGAAAAACCGGTAGACGTTTTAACAAAAGCTGCTCCCGCATCCATTGATAAAAGACAGGCCGCTTCTTTTTCTTCATCCGTAAGCAAACAAGTTTCAATAATAACTTTAACAATCCTTGGGTCGGCAGACTTAACTACAGACTCAATATCCTGACGAACTTTTTTGTAATCTTTAGATTTTAAAGCGCCGATATTGATCACCATGTCAATTTCATGGACGCCACCCTTTGAAAGCTCGCTTGCTTCTCTAGCTTTAGTATCTGTCGTGTTTGCACCTAAAGGGAAACCGACGACGCTGCAAAGTTTAACGTTAGATCCTTTTAAAAATTCATGCGCCTCTTTAACCCATGTAGGCTGAATACAAACTGCTGCAAATTGATAATCGATACTTTCTTGGCACAACTTTTTAATTTCTTCAAAGATGGCTTCCGGCTTAAGCAAAGTATGATCAATATATTGATTTAATGTTTGCAACATAAGGCTTCGTTTTTGGTTAAGAGGCTATTATAACAAAGATTACATCAGATTGCAATGAAGGGGCTTCGAGAATAAAAAAGGCAATGCATCCGCATTGCCTTTTTTAAATAGGATATTTGACATACTTTTAGTTATAAATCAAATTGAAGACCTAAAGCAAAAGCATTGTAATTTATGTTTTTAATGTTAACATTCCAAATCGTCGTTGGAGCATGAGTCGGGTAAATGGTCGATCCTAAAATATAGTTGCTTGAATCTACAAAAACATAGCGATACTCAGCAAAAACATGGAATCGGCAGAGAAAGTTATAGCGAACGCCCACTTTTGCTTGAGCTGCCACAGTCCATGTTGAATTGCTAGTATTGGAGTTGAAGTGGTTGATGCCGGCTTCAAGAGGAGCTACTTGTAAAGAATCTGCATTTCGAATGGATATTCTAGCAGGGCCAAAACCACCGCCTATGTAAGGCGTAAAGTTTCCAAAGCAGCAATTATTTAGTGAAAGTGTGCCATTGAAAAGATAGAGGCCCATTCTCATTGGGAAGGTATCTAAAAAGTCATGTTCATCTAGTCTATCAGTTGGGTTTAAAAGATCGCCCTTCTTAGTATGACGATACCAAAAAGCTTCAAATTCCACACCAGGCGTTAAACCCCAGCCTGAGCACCCAAAATTACAAGGATTGGCTGCGAGTTCATATCCAAGCTGTATTCCGCCAAATCCTGCTGAATTTTTATCGGTTCTCCCCCTTGCATCTACAGCTAAAGGACCTCCTTGAGCTTCTAGAAATAACGCCGTTCCCATTTGTATAATTTCAACTGAGTTAGAGTAAAGGCCGCCACCAAAGGCACCGATATAAAATCGATTGCATTTAGTCTGACAGCTTGTTAGGCAACAGTCCTCTGCTGAAAAAGAATCGTCTGGATAAAAAGAATCATTAGGATAATAGTACTCTTCAGCGGTTAATGAACTAGCCGTATTGAGCACTAAAAGCGCGAGAAGCGCAGAAAGATGTTTTTTATTGAATATTTTGAGCATTTTTCTCCAGTTTTGTTAATCAGCCGCTAAGGTATGATATCAGTTTTAAGATCACGTTGTTTTATTTCAAAGACTCTCATAACACTAATCCTTTTTTTTATAATAGTTTTTTTTAGATATACTTAAGGATAAGTTGAAAAATAGATGGCTCAAGGACTGCTGAAGCCTATTTGGTAACAAAAAATTAATAGAACTGCATGGTTGATTTATGTTATTCTTCTCGTTAAATGATTTTATAAATAATTTTTCTTATAAAGGTTTCTAGTCGGAGCTCAAGCCCCTGTTCGATTTATTGCGATTATTTAACAAAAAGTGATCTTATGGAAAAAATCAATCTTAAGGAAAAATTTAGTAAATTTTCAGATTATTGGAATCCAAGAATTGTGGGAGAGCTAAATGGCCAGCATGTCAAGTTAGCCAAATTTCATGGGGACTTTGTATGGCATAGCCATGAACATGAAGATGAACTCTTTTTTGTCATCAAGGGGCGTCTTTTGATGAGGTTTCAGGATAAAGAGGTTTGGGTAGAAGAAGGTGAAATGATTATAGTTCCAGCCAAAGTGGAGCATCAGCCCGTGGCAAACGAAGAAGTTGAGGTAATGCTCTTTGAACCTAAATCGACTCTTAATACAGGGAATATAATTGAAGAAAGAACTAGAAATAATCTCGAAGAAATTTAAAAAAGGATAGCCCATGAGTCAGGAAGTGCTGCCTTGTTTTTCTGAAAAAGCCAAATCCATTTTTGTTGGCAGCCGCTATGAACATTATAAAGGCAACCTATATAGGATTCTTGGGATTGCCAGGCATACTGAAACTTTGGAAGAGTTAGTGGTCTATCAAGGTTTGTATGGAGAGGGCGATATTTGGGTTCGCCCTCTCGATCATTTTCTTGAAACGGTTGCCATAAATGGACAAATTCGCCCTAGATTCAAATTAATTGAATAGCTCTATTGCTTTAGGCGGACAAGTGTCCAAGTCTGTTCGGCGCCATCAGAAAAACGAACCGTAATCGGTGTTTGGTCTTGAGTTAGGTTGTAAATACCGGTGGAGGCCACAGGCGCCCCCGGTCTATTATCAAAAGACCAATAAGCCATTTGGGTTTCTTTATTTAAGATCCCGGCCAGATCTTGTGCGGAATCAGTTGATGAATTGTATAAGACCCCGGCAATTTCTCCGCTACGGCTGATAGCAAGTTGAATAAATCGATTGCTTTGAGCAGCAGTGTTAGCATTATTCGACACGGCAAAAACGCCAAGCGGCATCCAATCCCCTTCTTCTTCGTTAGCTGCAATCTCAGAACTTTGAAGCGGATTTAAAGAAGGTGCTGTTTCTATCGGCTGCTGTTGAACAACCGTCTGAGCCGGTGCCGGAGCTGCTGTAGTTGTGGTTGTCGAGCCGCTAGAGGGATAGTTATCATAAGAATAGTCTGAGCTTGACACTGGGTAAGCATAGCCTCCATCATCATAGTAATAAGGAGTTCCCCACCCCCAATCACCCCAATTAGCTAAAGCTGCCCAACCAACCGGTCTCCACCAATTGTTGCCAAGTCTCCCATAATCATTATCAAGATTGTGTCTTTCAAAAAAATTTCTATTAAACCAATCTTTAGAATTAGGCTGAACTTGTTTTAAGCGTTGGCTTGCCCTATCTGAAGCTTGTCTATTTTGGGCTAACTGCTGGGGGCGGTTATTTGAAAAATTCTGAGCTTTTTGCTTAAAGTCAGGGCGATTAGCCATATCTCTTGGCCTATTGGCTTCATACCGATTGACTTGGTTGCGTAATTCAGCACGGTTTGCAGCAGATGTCCTTTGCGTAGAAGGAGAACCGGGTCTTGTGGCAGGTCCTCTATTCTGTGCCATCGCAGGCCTCGTTGCTGGCCTTGCAGGTGTTGTCCTGGCAGGCGTTTGTCTTGCTGCTTGCTGTCTGCTGCGAGAATCAGAAGGCGTTCTTGAAGCCCGGCTCATCGTGGGTGTACGGTTCATAGTATGGCCTCCTTTATAGGAGCCCCCTCTTGAAGCCCCGCCTGCACGTCCTCCTCCCCCTCGGCCGCCGCCGCCTCCTCTTCCGCCTCCCCCGCCTCTACCTTCCATATCAATAGGGGCGAGTATCAGGCTCATTCCTGTAACTAAAACCATAAAAACTGCTATTTTATTCCACATGGCCTACTCGACTTTTTCAACGGTAACAGGATTCATATCGGGTAGAACTTCTCCATCTACTTCTCTCTCAACAGAAGAAAAGGTATAGCTTTTACCATCGATAGGAGTGTAAATATTTTTAGAGGTGGCAATGCGTCCATCACTTAAAATATAGCGCATAGTGGCATACCAACTATTATCTACTTTTTCCCAAGTCCCCTCTCCAAATTCGCCGTCGGAATCAAAGACCCAAGATCTGATAACTTGCTTTTCAGGATCCCAGGCAATGATCTGTTTGCCTTCAAAATCATCCTGTCCATAAACTTTCATTTTAAAATTCTGAGTTATGAAATTCTTGAATTTGTCCCATTGATTGTCCGATAAAATTTCAACGTTGTCATCAATATCCGACCACTTACCGATAAACCAAGACAACTCATTGAGATGTTCTGAATCATTTTTTATGGGAGATTCTAATTCAATCTCATTTAAGGCTTTTACAACCCACTTGTTGTTTTCTTTAGCGTATTCAGCTTGATAAGCGATATGCATCTCGGGACGATCATCAATTTTGATCTTCATCACCCCTTTTTCAATAGCCTCATCGCTGCTTGGAAATTGGATATCTTTTATCACAATTTCTAAGTGTCTTTTCTGGCTGTCGGCAAATTTTTCCTTGAATAGCTTTTCTATAGCCTCTTTACCCTCAGCTGACTCGCCCGTAAGGGGATTATTATAAGTGGCGTCTGAAGCGAAATCAGCAGCTAACTTCTCGGCATTTTCCTGATTATACGCCTCTTCATAAGAATGAACGATATTACGTATGGCTTTCTCATCGGCTTCTTCATGCCGATTGACCTCGTTGCACCCAAAAACCACGACTAGGGCAAACAATGTGAGACAAATCTTGAAAGTGGTCTGCATATAACAATCCCCCGTTAGCTTTTGTTTATAGATCTCCTCAAATTTCTACAATTAAAAATAAACAAGATTTACGGGCTCTTGTAGAACTTCTTAGGTCTTGTTTTTCGGAGAGGATTGAATCCCTTTGATTAGGTAAAAAAAGCGATAAAGCAACTACTAAGAACCCTAATTTTCAAATGTTTTGGTCTTTTTCGTTAGAATTAAGTCCAGCTTTAATAACCCAAAAACCTTTGACAAAAAATTAATTTTTCCATTAAAGTTTGCAGAACTTCCTACTTCTTAATAAGTTCCATTCACTTTTATCACCCCTTTTTTTGTTATGGATTACGATCAACTTAGAATAAAGTCTTATAAAAATTGGGATCTCTATCTTCATGAAAACCAATGTTATCTTGGCAGAGTGTTTGTTCTTTTAAAAGAAGATGACGGTGTCGAAGATTTTCTTTCAATTGAAGGAGAGGTTAGGGATGAATTTTTCAAGATAGGTGAAGAAGTAAAAAAAGCTCTTATGGAACTCTTCCAGCCTGATAAAATGAATTATGCCGCCCTAAGCAATACCTCCCCAAAAATTCATGTGCATCTTGTACCGCGTTATAAAGACTCTCGAGAATTTAATGGTTTCCTTTTTGAGGATGCGCGCTTTGGAAAAAACTACGCTCCTTACGATAAATCCTTTGAATTGGAAATGGACATGCTCATCAAAATTAGAGACGCTTTAAATCAAAAAATGAGTAGCTAGCAAATGCTCCCGATTATCAAGACAGAACGACTTATCTTACGTCAATGGAAGGAAGAAGATCGAGAACCATTTGCAAAGCTTAATGCAGATCCTCGCGTAAGAGAATATTTTACAAAACTTTTAACCCGTGAAGAAAGTGATGAGAGCATTAAGCTCTTCTCCGATCATATTGAAAAGCGAGGCTATGGGCTTTTTGCAGCTTCTCTCATCGAAACAGATGAGTTTATCGGTTTTATAGGGTTACAAGAGGTTAATTACAAAGCCGCTTTTAACGAACTCAAGCCTGCTGTAGAGATTGGATGGCGCTTAGCTTTTAATCATTGGGGAAAAGGGTATGCCACGGAAGCTGCCAGAGCTTCTTTAAAATATGGCTTTGAAACTCTAAACCTTGAAGAAATCGTTGCCATCACGGCCGTTCAAAATAAAAGGTCTCGCCATGTTATGGAAAAGATTGGCATGAGCTACGATCCAAAAGATGATTTTGACCACCCAAGATTGCCTGCAGGTCATCCTTTAACAAGACAAGTGCTTTATAGAATCTCTAAGTGAGATGAAAAGCCCTTTTACTGCCCTTGAAATTAACACTCTACTATCGGTCTCTACCCATAACATCGGTAATAAGAATTAGGGATTAGTTTTGAAATTTTTGCAAAAAGGATTCAAAACGATTTAGGCAATCTTGGAAATTTTTTTTGCCGAAGCCAATTCTAAAAAAGTTGCCCGGCAGGTCAAAATTAGAGCCCGGCATAATTAAAACCCCTTCAGACTTAACTAAATCTTCCGCAAAATTTTCAACTGAGTGCGGCAGCAAGAGTTTTATAACGGCCATCGTCCCGCAAGAAGGACGAACCCAGGAGAGGGCTTTTTGGTTTCGCTTCATAAATTCATCTAAAATTTTCAAATTTGCAAATATTATCTCCCGATTTCGTTTAAGGAGGGTTTCTTTGGCCCGAAGCGCCATAATAGCTAAGATCTCACTTGGAGCGCTATTACAAATCGATGTGTAGAGTTTATAAGAGCCGGCTTGTCTTAAAACATCAGTATCCTTAGTAGCCATCCAGCCAACTCTTAAGCCCGCGAGCCCAAAAGATTTTGTCATGACATTTATGGAAATTCCCTTTTCATAGGCATCTGCAAGGGAAGGTAGGCGGCTTGACTCATCCAATTCAAGAAAGCGATACACTTCATCAGAGAAAATGTACGCTCCCTCTTTTCGGGCAAGTTCAATCAGGCCCTCCTGGGTCTCTTTATCTAATAGGGCCCCCGTAGGGTTATGAGGGTAATTTAAAATAAGCAATTTCGTATTGGCTCGGAACGCTTTCTTTACTTCGCTTAAGTCTAACTTCCATTGATTTTCAAACTTAAGACTAACAGCTGTCACATGAGCGCCAAAAGCTTCAGGCAACGTTCCAAGAGATTGATAAAAAGGATCTATGACAATCACATGATCGCGAGGCTTTATCAATACTTTAAGACCGCAATAAATGCCCTCTTCAGCCCCGGCAAATGTGAAAATATCATCGGGGGTTAAAGTAGAATAAAGCCCCGCTATTTCTTCTCGAAGAGTCGGATGACCCGGGGCCTCTGTGTATCCAAAATGCAAGGACTCCCAGAGTTTTTTGGAACCTTCATCTGCAAGAGTTAAAATCTCTTTCATTTCCCAAGTTTCAGCATCCGAGCAGCAAAGCAAATAAGGGGTTGAAAATTCATACTTTTTCCAAAATTCTTCTAATTTAAATGGCGGCAGGATCATAGGGTTCCTCTATGGATTTTTATTTTAAGACATTTTAGTATAAAATAGATTTTTTTGTCTATTTATCAAAAAGGAAAGACCGTACGGATCTTTAAGAGAATGAGGTTTTTTTTTGCTAAGAAACTAAATTAGAAAACGTTTCTTTCACTCATTTTACCGCCGAAGGCGTGCTTTTTGGGGTTCGGCTGGAAACAAGGGGCTAAAATGAAGTGGCTATAAGTCCCCCTCTCGATGCTGGCATATAATTTTCGTCCATCATAGGGCCGAAATAATCCATATACGGCAGCTAATTCTAGAGCAAAATAAGAAATTGGGGTCGCGATAATTTTCAATAAATCACTTCCTGCATCAGAAAATCTTTCTCTGAGATTATACTTTGTTTGATTATTCATCCAAAAGTGAGAGAAAGTTGCAAGCTTTAGAATTCTATAAGCCACATTTAATAGGCCGGCTACGGCATGAATGAAAGGCGTACCTATAGAGAGCAAAAGACACTTAAAGCGTACGATATCTTGGTCTTCATTAAGATACTTTCGCCCTGTGCTTTGATCGATAAGAAAAACCGGTTCGCCTGAGCGAAATTTTTCTCCCTCAGAATCCAATTTCCACTCATTTACCGGTTGAAAATCTTTTAAAGTAACATTCATTTTTATTTTATGTTTTTATTAATAAAGAAATAATTATAAATATCTTTGTTAATAAAGTCAATTATCTAAGGAATGTTAAAAATTAGATAATATGTAAATTCATTCGATAAGATGTGAATTTATGAAAGACAGCTTCTTGCGCTTGCTTCAAGAATCTCCTTTATTTCTCGAAGATCAATAGGGTTAAGCCAAAGATTAAATTGACATGCGGCCTGTTCAACAAACATCTCGTAGCCAAACACAACACAGCATCCTCTTCTAATGGCTTGTAACAAGAACACGGTCTCTTTTGGTTTTGATTTGATATCCATGACAAGAGTCGAGGGGGAAAGAGTCATCGGAAGTTCGAATGAAATAGGAGTGCTATTAATCAAAATATCGCAATTTTCAAAGCAAGTTGATAGTGAATCTAAGCCGACACCTTTTAAGCTCAAACGTTCCGCAATCTGTTGGGCCTTAGTTTTATCCCTGTTTACAATCGTAACTAAAGCGCCCTTTTTATGCGCTTCATAGGCAATGGCTTTAGCGGCTCCTCCGGCACCTATAATTATCATTCTTTTATTTTTAACTAGAAAATTCCTCTCAATAGCATTTAAGGCGCCGATACCATCAGTGTTGAAACCGGAAATTTTTCCCCGGTCAAATACAAGGGTATTAACAGCCCCTATAGCTAAAGCTTGAGAATCTATGGTGTCTAAAAAAGGAAGGATAGCTTCTTTTAAAGGCATTGTAACGCTCAGTCCTTTAAAAGAAAAATTTTTTGCATAAGTTAAAAAATCCGGCAACTCTTCTCGCGATACTTGAATTTTTATATAAACTGACTCTATCCCTAAAGTTTTAATCAAATAATTATGGGTCTCATCACTTATGCTTTGATCAACAGGATCGCCTATTAACCCATAAAGAGTTGTTTTAGGGCTTAGTGAATAATAACGATACTTTTCAATAAGTGTTTTTGCTGTCAACTGCCCGGGTGCCGATTTTTGAGCCTCATTTAAAGCCGCGTAAGTAATAGGATTTCCTATAACCGGTCCAAGAATTCTACTGATTTGTCCATGCTCCCCCATGCTTACTGCAATAAGCCTATCGTGAGAATGCTTAGCCCAAGCTAAGAACCTTAAAGCGTCTAAACTACAATTTGCCGTCACTGCCATTTTATAAAAAAATGCGTATGGGTTTAGCATTTTTTGATAAATACCTTCAAGATCTTTTGGAGTTTCTTCAAAATTATGGTAGGAAAGAATCAGTTTGATCCCTGGGTATTTAAGAGCAATTTCTTCAATAAATGAAGTTTCTATATCATATTCCAGGTCTAGAAATTCGGGCTTTAACTTCAAAAGGCAACGGATGTCCTTTAATCGATTATCCTCGGATTGAGTATAGCTGCCTCCTTGCCTTTGACTTCGCAAAGTAAAAATCATCGGGATGGAAAAATGGGCACGCAATCTTTCTAAAGACGGAAAATCCAAAAAGTTAAAATAATCTAGCCTTAGCTCCACAAGATCAGCGTAAGGGATTGCCAACATAATCTGTTGATACGCTTCCTCGAAGGCCGGGCCTTTAATGACAACAGAAATCATGGTTCATCCATTCCAGTGTTTTTTTAAATAACATTTTCTCAACTGGAAAACAGTAATTATCTTCAGAGGATAGTGGTGAGCCTATTTCTTCAATCAAAATAAAACGGGGTTCGCCATTTCTTGATTTTTTGTCTAAAATCATGGTCTTCACAATATCATCAATGGCAACCTGAGATGGAAAACGAAGCGGAAGCCCATATTGAACTAGAATTTTTTTGATACGGTCAAAAGAGTTTTGATCAAGCTTTCCCATTTGTAAAGAGAGGTAGCTTTCTACAATGAGGCCTATGGCAACGGCTTCACCATGTGATAGTGCATGATTTGTTAAATTTTCTAAAGCATGCCCCACAGTATGGCCAAAATTTAGAAGGCTTCTTTTTCCTTTTTCTTTTTCATCTTGCTCAACAATCTCTTTTTTAATACGGCAGCTTTCAAAAATAACTTGCTCAAGCAGAGCCGAATCTTTAGCTAAAAGAGCTTCCGCATTATTTTCAAGATGGCAAAATAAGCGATAATCGGCAATCACACCATGCTTGATAATCTCAACAAAACCGTTTATATATTCTTTTTTAGGCAGGCTCTTAAGCACATTCAAATCGAGAATCACTTTTTTCGGTTGATAGATGCAGCCTATCATGTTCTTTCCTTGAGGGACATTCACTCCTGTTTTTCCGCCAATGCTGGCATCCACCATTCCTAAGAGCGATGTCGGAATCATAACGAGAGGAAGACCTCTACAGTAAGTCGCCGCTAAATACCCCGAAACATCAGTCACAACGCCTCCGCCTAAAGCTATGATGCAAGTATCTTTGCCAAGCCCGTTTTCAAGCAAGCGATTTTCCAAAAGCTCTTTGGTTGCACGCGTTTTATGGGATTCACCGCTTGAAAAAGAAAATAAATAAGCGTCTAAACCAGATTGCAAAAGGTCTTCTTTTAATTTTTTTCCATACAAAATTTCAACGTTATCATCTGTAATGATAGCAACTCTCAAACCTGCATTTTTTAAATAGTCAGCTTGTTCTTTTAATAAATCAGTCCCGATTTCTATTTCGTAAGACTCTTGGAATTGGGGAATTTGACACTGTATTTTTTTTGTCATAATTTCATACATCTTTTTAAAAGAAGGGCATCTGCTAATACTAAAGAAAGCATCGCTTCAACAATTGGAACGGCTCTTATAGCAACGCAAGGGTCATGGCGAGACCCTTTAGGCAGCTCAAAAATAGCTTCATCTCCTCCGGTTGTAAGGGTAGACTGCGGCTTCATGATGCTTGAAGTCGGTTTGAAAGCCACCCTTCCAATAATAGGCATTCCACTAGAAATGCCTCCTAAAACACCTCCTGCATGATTGCTTTTCGTCTGTACGCCCTCCAGTTCCTTAAAAAATAAATCATTATGTTTTGATCCTGTCATTGTCGCAGATTGAAATCCTGAACCGATCTCAAATCCTTTAGTGGCGGGTATCCCCATCATGGCATGCGCCAAATTGGCCTCTAGCTTTTCATAAACAGGATCGCCAAGACCTACCGGAACGGACAACGCAATAAACTCAATAATTCCGCCTACAGACTCCCCCTCAGCTTTTGTTTTTTCAACTAAAGCCATCATGGAAGAAGAAGCCTCGGCATCAGGACAAAACACGGGACTTTGATAGGTTAAACTTCGGATTGAATCCAAATCGACCTCATCCAACCCCGCAATAATCGAACCCATTTGCTTAATATAGGCCATTACTTTTATGCCATTGTATTCTAAAAACTTTTTAGCAATAGCCCCGGCTGCTACTCGGCAAGCCGTTTCCCGAGCCGAAGCTCTTCCGCCGCCTCTATAATCAAAAATTCCATATTTTTCCAGGTAAGTGTAATTGGCATGCCCAGGTCTAAGAAGGTCTTTAATAGGCTCATACTTACTCGGATCCGCATCTTTATTTGGAATCAGGATGCTGATCGGAGCTCCTGTCGTCTTGCCTTGAAACACACCCGATAGAATTTCCGCTTTATCTTCTTCATATCTTGGTGACGTGTAGGGATTTCTTCCAGGCTGCCTTAAAGCTAAAGCCTCGTTAATATCGCTTGCATTAATTTCTAAACCGGAAGGGCAGCCGTCAATCACAACCCCAATTGCTTTTCCATGGGATTCACCCCACGTTGTAATTTTAAAAATATTTCCAAAAGAGTTACTCGCCATACTTTACCTTGCTTTTTGAAAAATCTCTTCCGCGATTTCTTCAACGGTTTTTTGATCTGCATCAATGACATGATCCGCCGCTTTTAAATAGAGGGGCTGACGAAAATTATAGAGCGATTCAGCTTCTAGAATATCTTTAAATAATGGACGCGAGGCGTCGTTTGCCAATCGCATGGATAATGTCTTAAAAGAAGCCCTTAAAAAAAATATTTTCCCCTTGGGTTCTTTCAAACGTTCCAGGATAATTTTATTTAATACCACTCCGCCCCCTGTTGAGATAATGCTTTCTTTAAAAGAAGCTATTTCTTCTGAAAGGGCAAGTTCTGTTTCTCGCAAAAGAAGCTCCCCCCCTTTGGCAAAAAGCGCATCCATGTTTTTTGACTTAGTTTTCTCAAGCACAAGTTGATCCATTTCAATGACGGGCCAGTTAAAAAGATTGCTTAACTTCCCGGCAACAGAAGACTTTCCGGAGCCCATAAAACCGATTAAAATAATTTTCATTTTAAACAACCTTCTAACTTTTCCCAAAAAGTCGGAAAAGTTTTATTAACGACTTCAGGTTCTCGGATTTTCATTCCCGGTAACTTAGCTTTCGCCACAGCAAAAGCCATGGCCATACGATGATCCCTATAGGTATCAATAATAGATGGCTTTGGGTCTCCCCCATAAATCGTAAGGACGTCATGGCTATCCTCTACTTGAATCCCCATTTTTGCGAGTTCATTCTTTAAGGCAAGAACCCGATCTGTTTCTTTTAATCGTAAAGAACGAATGCCGGAGATTCTCGAAACACCTTTTGCGAAAGCGGCAAGAATCGCCACTGTTGGAATTTGATCCGGACAATCGAGCATATTATGAGACAAGGGTAAAATTTGTTTTCCCCGAATTGTGATCTGATTTTCAAAAAATTCAATTTCATTTCCCATATCAGATAAAATATTTAAAAGTTTTTTGTCCCCCTGAAGGGATTCTGGATTTAGATTTTTCAGTGTAAATGTAGATTGAGTTAATGCCGCTATTGCAAAAAAATACCCGGCAGAGGAAAAATCCCCCTCGATCATATACTCTTTTCGATTATACCTTTGATTTGAGGGGATATAGAGGCTCCCATCCTCAAAGACCATCACCTTTATACCCCACTCTTCCATAGCACGAAGGGTCATTTCCCTATAAGGCCTAGAGATACTCTTTCCTTGAGGACGAAGAGTCACTCCCCCTAAAAAAGGAGCGATCATTAGAATTGAAGAGAAAAATTGACTGCTCCTTGAGCCATCTATGGCAATTTCTTGATGGTTCAATAAAGAAGCAAATTCTACTTTTAAAGGCAGCTCTTCTTCCTTTTCAAGATAATCTATTTTCGCCCCCAAAAGACGTAAAGCATCGACCAATTCTTTTATAGGCCTCTTGTTTAAACGAGCATTCCCCTTTATAACCTTATCTCCTGGCACAAGCGTTAGCAAGCTAAGTAAAAAGCGAGCGGTAGTACCCGAATCTTTGACATATAAATCGTAAGACCTATCTTGAATGACGGTTAGATCATCATGAACGATAATCCGATCCTCTAGGGTGTCTATCCTTAACCCAAGTGTTCGTAAACAAGAAATCATAACCTCAGTATCTTCAGAATACAAAGGGTTAGAAAGAAAGACAGGCCCTTTAGTTAAAGCAGCCATAATCAGAGCTCGATTAGTATAGCTTTTAGAACCGGGAATTTCAATAACCCTTATCGGATTACCATTGGGGAGAATTTCAAAAATAGTCATAATTATCTTTCGGTTCTTGAAAACCGTTAAGACAAGGCTGCCTTGTCTTAACGAATAAGAGAAAACTTTACCGGATTCTTATAAAAAAATCACGGACAACTCAAAGGCCCGATACGAACATTTAAAAAAGTATTTTATCTTGCAAAAGTTTAATTTGAGATAAAGGCCACGCATGAAATTTCAACTAAAGCATCCAGAGGAAGTTTAGCGACTTGCATCGCTTGTCTTGCAGGTTTAATTTCATTTGAAAACTTTTCCGCATAAACCGAATTCATTCCTTTAAAATCCTTCATGTCCTTAAGATAAACTTCAGATTTGACGATATCTTTTAAACTTAAATTCTGGGCTCTTAAAATAGCTTCGATATTATTGAGGACTTGCAAGGTTTGCTCTTCAATGGTACTCCCGATTAACATATTGGTCATAGGGTCTAAAGCTAATTGTCCTGAAACAAAAAGGTATTGCCCGGCACGAACCGCCTGAGAATAAGGCCCTATCACTTGAGGAGCTTCTAGAGTTCTAATTTCATGAATGCCATTATCAGCACATATTGGTGAAGAAGCTATTAAGGATGCGATCAAAATTTTTTTAAACCATGTTGTCATAAGTATTTCCTTGAATGATTGTGGATGGGTAGCTAGATTTAAGAGCTACTACTTAAAGCTATAAATTTTCCTTTGCAAAGTAGCAAAGAGAGGTAAATTTTCCTATGAAAAAGCTTACGAGACTTCGATGAAGGTAAAGATTTATCAAACGCAGCTTTATAAAATCCCTCTCTCTAATGGCATAGAAAGGTCGGGCCTTTTAATTGGAATTTTAGATGAAAATGGGAATAAGGGTTTTGGCGAATGCGCTCCCCTCCCTAAATGGAGTAGAGAAACGCTAGAAGACTGCCTGCAACAATTTCGCCAAAAAATGACAGACATTGTGAGCATCGAATGGTCAACTAGTCATTGGCAGTCAAAACTTTTAGAACTCAACCTTCATCCTGCCTTATCCTTTGGTTTAGAATCAGCTCTCCTTTCCCTAATTTCCCCTCTTCCGAAAAAGCTTTCCTTAACAACTAGTGCTCTTTTAATGGGCTCTCCCGAAGAAATTTTGAAAGAAGCCGATCAAAGATCTAAAGAAGGTTTTACTTTTGCAAAGCTAAAAGTTGGCCACCTAGATTTTAAAACCGCTGAAAATTTAATTATACGATTGAAAGATGTCTTTCGCTTAAGAATTGATGTGAACCGTGCATGGGACACTTTAGACTCCCTTAGATTTTTTTCAAAATTTTCTTTAGACTCATTTGATTATGTTGAAGAACCCTTTAAAAACCCTCTTGACTTAGATAAATTCGAACATTCTCTTGCTGTGGATGAATCTTTCCCCAAGGATCTTTCTCTTGCTCAACTAGAAAAATTGCCGGCACTAAAGACCCTCATTTATAAACCCACAATACAGGGTGGATTGCTTCAATGCCTCCCTCTTAATGAATGGGCAAATAAAAGAGCAGTTTCTATTGTGCTTAGCAGCTGTTTTGAAAGCGATTTAGCCTTAAGCCATGTGGCTTCTTTAGCCCATCGGCTTTCAATTACAACTGCAAGCGGCATTGGCACTTACCATTACTTAAAAGACACACTCTTGTTGCATCCTTTGAAATTTTCAGGAGCTTTAGTGCATATCCCTGATAAAATTCAACCGAAACCCGGATTAAAAGACCTAGAAATTAATAACACTTAACCTTCTTTAAGAAAACGAAGGGGTAGGAAAGTTTGCATGATTGGCAGGCCTTGGGTGTTTATCCTAGGAGCCCTAGGCAAGGAATGGGTTCAAGAAATGCTTCCAATCATTCCAGGCAGAACTGAAAAGAACATTCTAGATATGCAGAAATGGATAGTAGATATTATCTACTAATGTAATTCTTAATTAAATCTTAATAAAAAACCGTTAAAATAATTGTTTTAATTATTAAAATTAATATCCATGAGATTTTTCTATGTTATCCATTGATTCTTCCCAAAGTTATTCACTATCACCCGAAGAACTAGCAGCTTTAGTAGTTGAGCTTGAAAAGAAAGAATTTCAACAAGAATTCGGAGAAATTGAATCCCCTTTTGAAGTCTCACAACCCAACTGGGAAAAGAAAAAAAAGAAATACAGGGTTTTGGAAGAAAAAATCAGGTCTGCTAGTGTTGATATCCCATCTTGGGCTGTAGCCGGACCCCTAAACTATGGATTGACCCTTGAGAAAATGAAAGAAGTCATTACCAATAAATTTATGGAAATGGCGAACTCGGGGCATTTGATATCAGAAAAACAATTAGAAAGCTGCAACCGTGAAAGTTTCTACCCTCCGGATAAAAAAGGCGGGGACAATTTAACAAGAATTTGGGGAGCCGAGTTTTTAGTTTCCAATCTCAAACATGAAAAATCATTAAATGCTCCTGAACATTTTCTTATTATAGAGGATCCAGCCTCAGACATTGAAGTACAGGTTTGGCATGGTCCATACCCTTACCTTTCAATTGTGAAAAAAAATGGCTATATCCTCTCAAAAAAAATCGAAGGAGAATCGAAGGCTCTTGCATATCGATGTTCCACGGATCTGGCTAAATTAAAATATAAGGATTTTGGGGATCCCGGGAATGTTATTAAAGATTCGAAAGGAACCGGGTGGGTTGTCGATACTGAATTAAAAAGTTTTGATCCTCCTAAATTAACCCGCGAATCGGCTTTAATTCAAGATTACTCAAAGAAGCGTTTTGAAGTTTTAGCAAAAGATGAATTTTCTTCTCTTTTTCAAACTTTTAAAATATCAGTCGCGGATTTTCTCAAGTAGTAATAAATTTCACCTCATTAGGTTCCAAGAAGCTATTTGCGCTTCTGAATCCTCTTCGTAACCCATAATGAGGGTTGAATAGTCGTCGAAAAAATAAAGTCCGAAAGGATTTCCAAAATAAGCGACTATAATCTTTTGTTCATAGGGTTTCAGCTCTCTAATTAAAGAAGCCAATGAGTCTGTTATCCCATGCACTCTAAAATGTCTTAGCTCTTCCTTTTGCTTATTTTCATTCATCAATCGAATTTCAGCAATACGTCGAGGATCTGCCGGAAAAATGGCTAAGATAACCACTCCATATTTTTCCATGTTTTTAAATAATCTTTCCTCTTCAATTATATTCTTTTTATCTAAGGAACAAAAATAGGAATCGGTATTTAAAGTGAGTTTTAATTGATTTAATAAATCAAGGGTAGAAGCCTCTCCTAGCTGAACATAAGCCGCATTTTCTTGAGAAAGTGGAATTAGCTTTCTTTCATTTCTTAGAATTGACACAGCTTCTTGGAAAAGCTTTATTCTTAAATCTTGCGAAGAAGCTGTGTGAAGGTCATTTTTATTCGGTATAGCCGCAAAACGATCAAGATCAAGATTTACTTTTTCTTTTAATTTTAAAATTGTTAAAACTCGTTCATCGATGTCTTTTTCGTTAATTTTTCCCTCTTTCAAGGCAAGTTTTAAAGCATTATAGGCCTTGGGAAAATCTTGAGGCATAAGAAGCATATCGCTTCCTGCAAGAAAGGCCCTTAAAACAATCTCTTCTTCCGACATAAAATCTGTCAATGCCTTCATACGTAAAGCCCCGCTTAAAACAAGGCCTCTAAATCCGAGCTTTTCTTTCAATAACCCCTGAACGACTTTTTGAGAAAGACTTGCCGGGATTTTTAGATCTTCAAATGCCGGAATAATTAAGTGTTCTGTCTGAATAGACAAAACCCCTTCTTTAATAGCCTCAATAAAAGGGAAAAGCTCAATTTCTTCTAATCGCTTCTTTTCATGTTTACAGTATGGCAACCCAAGATGAGGATCCACTATAATATCTCCAAGTCCCGGAAAATGTTTGGCTGAAGCAATGATTCCGGCATCTTGCAAACCTCTTATCATGGACCTTCCTTTTCTAGCGACCTCTTGAGGCGTGCTTCCGAAGGAGCGAACATTTATGACCGGATTTTCAGGCTCGGTATTCACATCAAGAACAGGGCTTAAATTCATGTGAACTCCAATAAGCTTCGCCTGTCTTCCAATTTCCAAACCCATTTGATAAATCAAATCATTATTCTTAATTGCTCCAAGAGTAATATTTTTAGGAAAACCCATGCCATCCTTAAGTCGCATGGAAAGTCCCCATTCTAAGTCTTGCGCTATAAGAATCGGGTATTTGCTAATTTTTTGATAACGATTCGCAAACGAGACTTGGGATTGGCTTAAAGATGGACCTACAAAGGCAATTCCCCCAACATGATATCTCGTAATGTAATCTTCGATCTCTTCTATGATATGAGGGTTTCCTATCTCTTTAGCTGCAAACTCGGAATCTACATAGCCTGCGATCATAAAGAGCTGTCCGATTTTTTCATCTGTCGACATGGATGCAAGCGTTCTTTCAGCCCATGAAATATTTTCATTTGCGATTAAAGTTATAGGCAGGAAGATAACAAGAAGGAAGGAAGAATAAAAACTTGAAAATCCCATGCAAACTTTAGTTATTTTGTCTAAGTTTTTCAAAAAGAAAAATAGAAGCAATATTTTGGATAATAAGTGATAAAGTGTTCATAGGCCACCCTTTATAGAGTTTTACGATGTCTTTTCGATTTAAATGATGAAGAGGATTTAAGTTTTTTGCTTGTTTCAAAGTGTTAGCAAAGTCAAAGGGTGCACCTACAAAACTTACAATAAAAGCTACTTCTACACCGACTTTTAGCATTTCGTAAGCCTTAAGTTCTTTATCTCCCTCTCGATTTTTATTTCTCAAGTATTCCTGCACAGTTAAAAAAGTGACCATATTAACAGAGCGCTTAATCCAATAAGTTGAAAAACCTTTCCAACCTTCTTTTATAATGTCGATTAATGGAAGGGATGTTTTTTTAGCCGTCGCATAGACAACCCTTACTTTTTCAAGATGAATCGTGCCAATAGAATCGACAGTTGAGATGGAAATCCCGGTCGCAATTTGTTGTTCGCGATCATTTAATCCATAGCATTTAAATAATTTTGGCAGCTCTATAATCATGGGCCAACACCAAGCTTGTTTGACGCAAGTTTTTAGAAGCTGCGGACTCAATCCATCATAAAAAGAGCGGATCCCCTCATTTTGAAAGATTTGTCTTGCTACCTTATAACTGCTTTCAGATTTATTAGAACATTGTTGGCGAAGTTTAATCAATTCAATTGGACAAACTAATATCTCAGTACCAAGGCCTCTTGCTACTGCCCAAAAACTGATCTTTCGTCAGCGAAGAGTCGGTGCTTCCACTTGTCATAAAAAGCTTCTCTTATTTTAGAAGATCCTGCCGTCTTTCCAGGGAAAGGCGGCATCGTTTAAAAAAACTTATTGCTTCTTAGCCACAAAAACAACGAAGGGAGAACAGGCGACTTCATCTTTCCAAGCATACCCTTCATCCTCTTTTCCTAAAGGATAGTGAACCTCTAACAAGTCAAAGCCTGCTTTTTTAAAGAAGAGGCGATAATCCGCTTCTGTCCAATAAAAATCTGTAAATTCAATCTCTGCTTCTCTAAGGTAGATCCTAGCTAAATCTCCGCTTTCAAGATTTTTATTTTCCGGATAGTCGGTATTAAAGATATACCAGTCCCTTGAGTACATGTCTTGGCTTCCTGTAACGGCTATTAGAACACCATCTTCTTTCATGACTCTCTTAGCTTCCCCTAAATAGTTAAGAACTTCCTGCTCTGAGCCAAGCTCAAATAAAACATAGCTTGAGAAAACAAGGTCATAGTTCTGATCTAAAACCGGGATATTTCCATTCTGCATAAAATAAAAAGGAATTTCAGGATAGATCATAGACGCTTGAGCTAACATTTCCTCGCTAATGTCTACACCTTCAGCCTCCATATTTAGATCGCAAAGGAATCGAGTTGAGAAACCGGCGCCTGAACCATAATCTAATGTTTTATTACCTTTGACATATTTGGTTATAAAAAAGGGAATGTCTCTATAAGCAAGATAACGGCTTGAAGTTTGGCCGTGCTTTGCATAAGCTATCGCTTGCTCTTTAGACTTTTCTTCATTTGATTTATAAATCGTGTCGTTGGCTGATAGATAATTTAGAGGCAATAATGCCAAAACCATTAAACGGATCCATGTGCGCATAAGTCTCTCCAGATTTTTAGAAATTAATGCTGCCAACTTTGCCATCCGTTTTTAAAAAAATCTAGTTTAATTTTTGACTTTTTTTAGACAAATTAATTTTTTAATGATGAGTGGTTTTTAATAAACTATTGAACTTATTTAATTAATATTGTTTTTTTGTATAATTATCGCTTTCTTGCAAAAGATTTTGTAAAAAAGGAATAACGACATGGCTTTTTTTTGTCCAGAGGTTTCAATCTATATAGCGACTAGTATTGATGGCTATATTGCCAGGAAAGATGGGAATATTGATTGGCTGCTCTATGGTCATACAGGAGATGAGGACTATGGGTTCAAAAAATTTATAGATAGCGTCGATGCCCTAGTTCTTGGCAGAAAAACCTATCAGGTGGTTTCAGGTTTTGAGGATTGGCCTTATTCCGGGAAAAGAGTTATTGTTTTGAGCAATACTTTAAAAAAAGTCAGAAAAGAAGCCGAACTATTTAGCGGGGATTTGAAAGACTTACTCTCTAAATTATACGGAGATGGCATCAAACATATTTGGGTGGATGGCGGGATTACAGCTTCCAAATTCTTAGAAGCCGGTCTTGTGGATAATCTTACGATATCCATAATTGCAATGGTATTAGGATCCGGAATCCCCTTATTTAGCGCCATGAATAAAGAACAGCCTTGCCGCTTGGTTTCAAGCCAATCCTATCCAAGCGGTCTTGTCCAATTAAAGTATAAGATGATTTAAACCATGACAATCCGTGTTGCAGCTTATCAAAATTTTGCCAAAAACTCCCATAAAGAACGGGTAGATGAAATCTTAGAGGTTGTAAAGCAAGCCGATCAAAAAAAAATAGATTTTCTTTGCTTTCCGGAAGGTTATCTAACAGGCTACTATGAAGAAAAAGAGCTTGCAGAAGAAACCGCTCTTGAAATTGAGGGTTCAGAATTTAAGGCCTTTCTTAGACAAGCCTCAATATTTAAAACGACGTTTATAATAGGTTTTAATGAGCGCCAAGGTCATCAAATTTTCGACTCTGCAGCCATCATCGAAAAGGGAGTTTTGCTTGGTGTTCAAAGAAAGCACTTTTTATACCACAACTACTTTGCATCTGATGATGAATTTTCAGTATTTCATAGCAAAGGCATTACTTTTGGCGTCGTCATCTGCATGGATAGTAATTACTTTGAGCCTTGCAGACTTTTAGCTTTAAAAGGAGCCGCTATCCTTTTTATCCCCATGTGTAACAAGGTGCCTTTAAATCATGCTTTAACCTCACGACCTAATTATTATAGTCATTTCGTCGCACGATCTTATGAAAACCGTTGTTGGTTAGTAGCAGCTGATTGGGTCTTCCCAAATGATGGTAAAAACATTTGTCCAGGCCATAGCGTTATCTATGATCCGAACGGATGCGAACAAGCTCGGAGCGTTGAAAATCGATATGATTGCATCCTATTGGATATTGCAAAAGATAGTTTATGCATAAATAAGGGACGAAGGGTTTCTGGAAGCCCTATTTTAAAAGAAAAGTTGAACTCTCAAAATTGATTACCACGAGTTCAGTTCGGAAACTATTTTTTTAATCCCAAAATTTGGCTTAAAGCTATCGAATCTACACGATGGGCTTGCAAACCAAAATAGTGATGCTTATCAATCTAATGTAAATTGTGATCATCAAAAACCACTTTATTTTTAGTTTCTCTGTTTATGATTTCATATTCTCCATTGGCCACGGTGACATGATCCTAAAATAAGCATTTTATTAAAGCCCTTTCCCGACCAAAGGTAGAACTAAAGCCAGGTTGCTGTCTTCTAATTGAATAAATAAGTCAGCTTCTTTCTTAAAAACCTCTTGTGCTTTGTTTACTGTGTCTACAAGTTTTCTTGCTATCTCAAAAGGGCTCAAACCATTTTGAGATAGGGCCTCTTCTCTTCTTTTGCTGTTTTTTTATTAAAACCTTGTACCTGCATTTTTTTTAAAGTAATTAGATATTTATTTACTACATTTGATAAACTTATTATTAGAAAAAATAATCTAGGGCATCAAAAAATTTTATGGCTCATTTAGAATACTATGAAACCATCCCTCCGGAATATGAAGGGATCCTTCTTAAGGGAATTAGTGATTATGCTTTAGAGAAAAAAGGCTTCCTTCCAATTCAGCCCTTTGGCTTTTTTCTTAAAAATAATGAACAAAAAGTTATTGGGGGTATATCAGGCGCCATTTTTTATGATTCTCTTTATATAGATTCACTTTGGGTTGATAAAACTTTTCGCCATCAAGGGCTTGGAAGAAAGCTCTTGCATGAAGCTGAAGCTATGGGAAAAAAAAGAAACGTTAAGTTTGCAGTCGTCCAGACTATGGATTGGGAGGGGCTTCCCTTCTACCAAAAGGTTGGCTATGCCATTGAATTCACAAGAGAGGGTTATAGCCAAAATTCAAAAATGTTTCTTTTAAGAAAAGATTTTTAATCAAATAAGGAAGCAATTTCTCCTATCGTGTTCCTTTGAAGTTCAAAATTAAAAATTTCAAGGTCTTCTTGCATATGTTTATCAGAGGTGGTTCCTGTTAAGGGTACAATGCCTATGGCAATGAGAAACCGAAAGAAAATCTGAGCAGGAGTTTTCTGATATTCAAATGCCGCCTTTTGAACCGTTTCAGAATTAAGAATTTCCGGATTTGCTGTCAGTGTCCAAAAGGATTGATAGGTTATTTCCTTTTTTTCACACCAGGCCCGTATCTCTTTATCATAACCGGTCTCTCGATAAAAACGGTTTTGCAAAATCGTCGGCTTGACTTGAGAGGCTTCATATAACTCTTTCAATATATCCAAGTCATAGCAGTTGCTTATACCTAGGCGTTGGACTCCCCCTTGATTGTGAATTTCTTCCATAGCTTTCCAAACCGCTAGGGTCTCCTCCCTTTTATTCAAAGGTGAATGAAGAATCCAACCATTGAGATAAGAAACTCCGAGATTTTTCCTTGAAACTTCAAAAGATTGGTGGACTTGGCTCTTTAAAGGGGCTTTAAAGTCATAAGGGATATTATTGGGGTCTTGGCCATTTAAAGGCGTAAACTTTGTCTGGATATATAAACTTTTTCGAGAAAATCCACTCTCCTCAAGTTTTTTAAGGGCATCGCCTACCCCTTTTTCGTTGTAATGCTTTGGCTGACAAGCCGTATCAATCCCTCGAAAGCCATATTGAATGGCTTTTGTGACAAGATCCGCCGTTTTCTCTTTTTTCCATGCGGTCCCGTAAATCAAATGCGGCATGGCCACTTTCGTATCCCTATTTTCCATAAATTTCCTCTTAAAAATTTTTATAGGGAGAATAACCAAAAAATTTTAAAAAGTCTTTGAATCCTTTTTCATTCTGATAAAAACTCCTCTAATTTTATCCAAGGAGGCCTAGAGCTTCTCCACTTGAAATAATCGATAAAGAAAATGCTCTTTTAGAATTAAAGGGAATAATTGTGGGAAAGCCAACAGCTAATTGAAACACACTAATTGACCTTTGAAAAAATAAACCCGCAATTTACGGGTTTTCAGAGTTAAACAATTCGGGCAGGTATATTAATACTAAAACACGGATCGCCCGGCAACGCTTGCCAATCACATGCTAAATAAGTAATCAAAATAGAGTCTTGTTCTTTTTTTGGAGTATAAGTGAATAATTTGATCGATTGGTGATAATCAAGTATAGTGATATTTTTGCCATTCACTTCAAGTGTTTCACTTCCACAAGAAAGATTACAAAGAATTTTTTGTTTATTTTTATTGGGGTTTTGTATGAAGAAATCCAGTTCATGATTACTTGTTAAAGTAACGTTAAAAGAATATTTTCCTATGTATTCCCAGGGGACTTGCTTATTTTCTGTGCGGTCAAAAATTATTAATCCCATGTTTATCGCAGGGATCTCTTCTTCCTCATCGTCTGTTGTCGATTCATCTATTGTTAATTCACAACTATTCTCATCTGTAGCATCATTTTCAAGACGCCTCATTTTAGAAGAAGGCTCTAATTCTTTCTCTTTACCCTTTTCTCTTATTTCTTCACTTCCTCTTTTTTTAGGGATCTTGTTTAAATCAACTATTTCAACCAGGAAATTTTTTAACTTACAATCATCGGATGTCACTATAAAAACAAATTTCCGTTTATGGCCCGGCTCAATTTTTTTCACTATATTTTGAGGAAAGTTTTTTGAGCTCGGCAAGCTAACCTTCGCATTAACAGGTTCCTTGCTTATATTAAAATAAGTTAGCACAACTTCAGAGTGTTTCGGGATGGCAGCCTTTTCTTTTATTAAAATTTTATTATTTTTATAAAAAGCGTTAGCTAAATATATAGGACCAACTTGCATAGATTCCTCTTATTAATAGTATTTAAAATTAATAAAGTTAAACTCTACCTCTAAAAAATTAGGGTAGAGTTTAAGATTAAGAAATTATTTAACGTTAACACTCAATCTTGTATGAAACGTCATGTTAGTGTTATTAAACGATGTGAAACCAAGGTCTATAATAAGAATTCCATCTTCTTTATTTGGAGTAAAAGTAAATAACCTGCAGGCTTTCTTTTCATCGATAGTTTTCATCTTATTGAACTGAGGATCGACTCTGCTGTCATCTAAGCGTTTTATATATCCCAACACTGTCATAGGTCTATCTGATGGATTAAATACCTCAAAACCCACTTCGCGACCTGCCACTAAATCATTTCCTACTGAAACTGGACGCTCTGTTTGAGTATCAACAAAACGTACCAATGCATTAAAACGAGGTATCGATTCATTATTAATCTCATTAGATCTGATCGTTTCCTCATTCGTCCTAACCTGCTCACCCTGGACCTTGTCTTGATTAATTGCTTGACTTGCAAACCGCTGAAAAACTTGAGGAAGCATTGGATCTCTGAAAACTTGTGGAAGCATTGGATCTTTGAAAACCTGTGGAAGCATTTGAGCTAAGAAAGGTCTTTGAATGGTCTTTGGAACTTCTTTTTCCTTCTCATATTCCTCATTAACCATCGCTTGAGTTTCTGTATTTGCCAGGTCATTGAAACGTCGTCTTCCAAAACTTACCCTTTCGCTTTCTTTTTCTTTCTCTTCAATACTAAGAACAGGATTGTTTGAATCAGAAACTCTTCTTTTAACTTCTCTTTCTTGTTGTTGCTTCGAGGAATCAGTCTCTTCCCGATCTCTTTTTCTATTCTTTAAATTTTCACTCACGTTGTCAACCGCTCTCATTACAAAGTCATTTAATGTGCAATCTTCTAATGGGCTAAAAGAAAAAGAACGGATGTTCGTAGAAGCAATTTTTTTGGTACAGGGATTGTTAACACCTTTTTTTTGTTTTATACGAGTGCTTACCTCGGCAGAAACAGTGGCATCGCTTGTATTTTTAATGAAAAGTTCAATGCTTGTGTTCCTTGGAATAGGAGCTCCATCCGGAAGGGGAATGTTTCTTGTTTTATCGTGGGCGTGAATAAGATATAAAGTCGGAAGACCTTGCATATGTTCCTCTATAATTTCTATGAATTAAATAAAAAATTAAATTTTCAATATTTTTTCATTGAATTATAAAGTAAACGCAACAAAATTAGTATCTTTTATTACCTTAACTAATATTTCTTTATTAAAGGAAGCAATCCCTTAAACACAATTATTTTAATTATTTAAGAATAGCAAGCCCTTGAATAGGTTATCGGATCATAGCTTTTGTTAAATAAATTTAGACTTCTTTCGAAATTTGCTTTGTGATTTAGCGCTCGCTATTTTTTAACATAGGAGATCTCCTGCTGAAAATAATTCTTTTTTGCTTCCTCAGAGGGTGCCATTTTATTTGATAAAAGAGAATACAGAATAACTCCATCCGGGGATTGTGGAGTAAAACTACAAATTTGTGCTTTTGCTTTACCCTCAAGTATACCCATTTCCACACCTTCAGCGGGGATTTTAGTCTTTTTATCACCACATGTAATGGTAAAAACAAATTTTATTCTTTCTTCGTTTGGATTACTCATAAACACAGCCACTTTACGGTTAGGCTCTAAAAAAGTTTTAAAACCGATCGGCAAATCGGTTACTGGATCATGAAGCTCCAATTCCGCAAGTTTTTGATCTGTTATTACAGTTTTAGCTTGAGTTGCTTGAACTGAAGAAGCTTCTTTTTCTCCTTCCTGCCACTCATCATTTTTTTGAGTTTCAAGATCTATTGGGTCAAGATGCTGCCTTTTACTTGCACTTTGCCCTTCTTTCTCTTTATCACTATGAGATGCGGATTCCCTGAATCTTTTTTTGGAAACCGCTTCGCCACGCTCCATCAAATTCTCACCCGCCAGATCAACGACTTTTATAACAAAGTCTTTTAACTTACAGTCCTGATCAGCCATAATGTTAAATTTTACCTTTTGTTTTGAATCTACAACCCTCATCATTCCTTGAGCTAATGCAGAATTCAAAAAAACATGCGCGTAAACTTTTTGATCCCCTTTATTTTCAACCACAAGAGAGACTTCCTCTCCTTGTAGTATGTTTGTGTCCATTTCTAAAGGAGAGCCCATAGCTTGAGCACTTAAAAGATGTAAAGGGGTGAACATTAGTTCCTCTTAATAAAAAAGGTTATAAAGATTAAAGGTAAGTTCATAATTTTTGCTTAAGGCATTAGACTTCTTTCGAAACTCAATTCAATTGTTAAAACAGCCCATTCTTCCAATCAAAGCGAATTTAGGAAGAAGTCTATTGAAACAAAACTTAAGAATTATAAGTTTAAATAATTCACAAAAAAAAGTCGAAAGGTTAGTCCTTTTTCACATTTAGTTCTATTTGTTTACGAAAGACTTGATCTAGTTTGACCGGAATATTCGATACAAAATATTCAATTATAACCCTACCGTCTGTCGAAGACGCCGGGGAAAAACTACCTATCGGGGCTACTTCACCGGCTTTAACAATTTTTATAGCGATTTCATTAAGCACTTGTTCCCTTCCTTTAATGAAAGGTATTGCTTTGCCATCGCCACGACTGACTCTGCAGCTACATTTTAATTCTTTTTCTCCGATATTTTTTATAACAATCATTACTTCATGGTTCGGGTCTAAAGTATCCCTCTCGGAAATACTATTTTTTGCGGCAATGTCGACCAGTTTAAAAAATATTCTCGGTAATTCTGCACCTTCTGTTTCCAGAAATGAAGGAGTTGTTGGAGAAGAGGGTGTCGCCTCTATTTGGTTTTCATAATCAGAATCTCTGCTTGTTGTTAGGTCAATACAGGCTTTTTTAGCTTGAGGTTCGGAAACCTTTTCTTTGCCTTTTTCAGAAACCTCTTCTCTTTTTCTTTTTAGGAGTCCTTCGGTTAAATCCAAATCCACTATTTTCATTTTGAAATCTTCAAGCTTTGTGTTTTGAATAGTCACGAAATGAAAATTCTTTTTTTTATGCGAATTGATTTTTCTTACCGTTTTTTGTTTAAGAGGTGAGTTGGGAAGCGATACCTTAGCGAAAACCGCTTGACTTGCACTATTAAAGACGGAGAGGACCACTTCTCTTTTTTCAGGAATCTCAGTTTTATTCTTTATTATGGTTTTAGCTTCTTTATCATAAGCTGCAAAAAGAAATAGAGGATTCATTATTTCTCGATTATTAAATTGTTAATAATATAATTAAAATTTTTAATTCTGTAATTATAAAAAAACAATAAACTAATTACAACAATAAAAAAGCATCGTCATTAATTAATATTTTAAACTAGTCTTTTTGGGGTACTTTGAAGATTTTTTTAAAAGAAGCCGATTTAAATCGGCTTCTTTTATGACTTAATCATTAATTTTGAAAGGCGGGTTGGTTCGAAGTTGTAATTGAGAGAAGAGCGGCTGCTGATCAAAACAGTGTTTGTTAAATTTAGGGGTTCCTCGAGGGTTGCCTAAAATTTCACCCGATTGACCAAGCGCTAGGATGCTCTGCATTTTTATTTCAAGCGGCGTAAATTCCGCCATTAGGATGCAGCCTGAAACATTGCACATAGGCATTTCTTGAACTGCGCCTAAAACAAGGTTTTCAAATTGGTAAACTCCCCTTTTGCCTTCTCCCCAAGGTCTTGCACTGAACCCTCCAAGAACGCTCAAAGCAAAATCAAGCTCTTGAGTTATAATCTCGTCTATAGAAGGCTGGTCATTTAACCAATCATTAAAGAAAAGAGTATTATCAAAAGCAAGGTTGAAAATTCTTGAAAGAGTATTGGCTTGGCTTGTCAACTCATTTGTCGAACCGTAGGCATTCTCTAAGGGAATAGGGTCGCTTGGAGTGGCTGACGCAACCTCTCGAGTTGTTCCCTCTAAATAAGGATTTAACACACGATTTGCAACCGCATTTAACCAAACGCTAGATAAGATTCTTTGGTCGCTAATATCTAAGCCATTTAGAATATTATCTAAGTCTCCATCAAACCAATTTCCTTCAAAATCTTGTAAGAGAGCCACGGCTTGCAAACGCTCCGGGGTTGGAAGATTGTGGACGGCTTGAAAAAATCTTTCCTTAAAAAGAAAGGTAAATAAATCCGCATCTTTATCAGGATCGTCTACATGAAAAGCCGTGTTGCTGTTAGCAAGGTATTGTCTTAGGCCAATATTCTTAAGGTCATCAAAAGATAATTTTGTGAAGGATCGGATGTATTGATCAAGCCAGAACATGCGGTTTACTCCTACCGGGTCAATAGTATCGCTTGATCCTTCCGCCCCTTGCTTGAATAAGGAGTTCCATCCCACATAATAACCTTGGGAGGTGTTTGTGTCTAACAAAGGTTCTTTAGCTATATTATCATAGGAATAAACAGAGTTCGACGGAATAGGATTATTGGCAACCCCTTGCGGCAATCTTCGATCATACATCGAATTAAGCTTCGTCCATCCACCGGTATGAAAAGCTGAAATGTTATTTGAAGAATCAACATAATCCCCTTCAAGCAAAAGGATATCTGCTTGCCAAGCAGGATTCAAAAGAGTATTAACAAACTCATTATGATTTTTTGCAAAAGCCGATTCAAGAAGGGCATTAATAGCTCTTAATTGCTTATCAATATAAACAGATCTTAAAGTGACGATCGTTTCAGTATTAGCTGTGATGGGGTAGGTTATTACCCACCCGCCTGATACGCTTCTATATATTGGCAGTTCAAGGGGTTCTTCATCTAAGATTTGAATTGTATCTGTTCGGACTAAAGTCGCGTTTTCAACAGGCTCAAATAAAAAGTCATTAGAGGGTAGGTGCCCAACTTGTACCCCAACTCCGTAGTTATTAAATACACCATTAGGTGTCATTGGAAAGGTCGGTATCGTAAAGTAATTTCCTCGCAGTCCGATATTATTTTTTTCAATCCTGACTTGATAAAAATCGCTTGGCTGATTGTAGTTTGGCTGGGGAGCGATGCGGATCATGGGGTTGCCGGAAAGCGATTTTTGCGCGCTGATCGCCTGTCCATTGCTTCCAAGACCGGGTATTTTTTTAGTATAGCTTTTTTGAATGGCATGCATCTTTTTAGATAAATCTTTTGCCATTTGGGTAACTTGTTTTGAACTTTCTTTTGAAATCTCTCTTGTTTCTAAGGCCAAAGGCTCTTCTTCCTCAAGAAGATTTACATCCCCGGGAACGATCGTAAATTGTGATTTTACCTGTTTGGTTGTCGGGTTGATGTCATCAAAAATTTTTTTAGCTTTGTTAAATCCAAAATTTTCTACAAGCACTTCGAAGTCTGAAAGATTATCTATTTGGTAAGTCGGGATGGAAGAGGGTGAAAATTGTTGTAAAATGAATTGGTTGGTTCGAAGGATGTCATAGAATGTAAAGCGAGGGATGGGATTGGATCTTCCAAAACCGATAGCTCGTAGCTCAAAAGGCATTTTCGATACATTCTCATTCACCTTATCGACATATTCATTAAGACCCTTTACAAAATTTTTATAGAATTTTTTTGTTTTGGTTGTGAAATAAGCATCAATTTGATTTTTGACTTCTTCGTTTGTGTAATTAAGCTGATGCTGCAAAATATCTGAGTCAATAAGGTCTTCGCCAAAGTATTGAGCGGCTCTGCCGTTAGCAAGTTGCACAGTAAAGAAAATTTGCCATAAGCGGTCTTGGGCTTGAACATAACCGATGGCGTGGGCAATTTCTTTAAGGTTCCCTCCCTTAATTGCGGGCATGCCGAATGCGTCTCGTTTAATAGTCACGCCATCGCTTGCGGAAGCGGCTATTTCAGCATTCGCAAAAGATGTGGTAAGTAGGGTCAAAGTTAGGATAAAAGAACAAAATCTTTTTTTTCTCATGTCGTCTCCTGATGGGTCATCTAATCCTAAAACCTTTTCCAAAACGACCTATTCATGTCAAGGAATAAATAGAATTGAGTTAAATAAAACACGCTTGCTAACTTACTTTACGACAAAAGCGAGAAAGCCGAGGTCTTTAGGCGTGAGCTTTCTCGCTTTTATCGTAAGCAGCCTTCGGCCGGGGGCTCGATTTTGCGGCCACTTTTTCGGAAAAAATGATGGTTTTGGCAAATGAATCCGATTTAACCTTATCTTTCGGAAGAAGACGTCTTTTTCTTATTTGATAATCACTTTTTAATCGAATATTATCAACTAGAGGAGGGTCGTTTTCCTGAAGCTAACGGAAATATGAAGTATTGGCATCGATACCCTATCGTCGCTAAAAAAATAGACTAAGGCTTGTATCTAGAGAAATTTCCTGATAGGATTTTGTTTATAAATTTTTTTATAGTGGCAAGCTAGATTGACTTCATTTAAGGATTTGTATGTCGAGCGTGACTCCCCCTTCCGGTTTAAGCACCCTCTTTATTGCTTGCGATAACATTTGCGACTACATTCCTGTTATCAGCACGATAACCAATCTTTTTTTTGGCATTCTTGAAAAGATGGTTCTCGTATATGTCCAATCGACTTCCCTAAAAGAAAATCATTATTTTTCTTATATAAAGGACAAGAGTATTTTTCGTTGCATTACTTTATTAGTTCCCTTCCTTGGCAACATCCTAGTCGGTATTCTTGACTTGATTAACAAAAAACCGAAAGAAGAGAATGATTTTGATTTTCTAGCTCGTATTCAAGGAATAGACTTAAGTGCTATGCCGAAGTCTATTTATGAAAATAATTTAGTTAAAGCGCAAGAAATGATTAACGCTTTAACTGAATCGCTTGATTCTCAAATAGAAAATTTGAAAGGAGCATTGAATGATTTTAAATCAGCCTCTGTCCAACCTCAAATAATAAATGAAGAGTGGAATGAAATAAAAACTTCTTTTTCAGACATAAAAAAACAAAAGGTTGCTCTTGAAAATAGTAAGCTTAGTCAGCATCCCAAGATTTTTCCAAAATTACAAAAACTGTTAGATTTACAAAAATCATTCATCGCTTGGAGACATTCCAATTATAAAAAATATATTGACACCCTAACCAATGAAGAAACTCTTAAAGAAGCACAAAGATATTACATTTCCACTTTTAACCCTCTGTTTAAACCATTAGAGATTGAATCACCTAAAGAACTAATGGCTGCAGTTTTGAATAGAATTGAGGATCTTGCTAAAAGCGATGAAGAACACCTCATAATAGAATTGGAAGAACTTCATTTAAAATTTAATTCATCTTTAGTGTAATAGCTTTTCTAAAGTAACATTATGCAAAGGCTCTTTTCCGGCAAAAGCATTATCAAGCGCCAATCCGAAATAATCCCTTTCAGGAATCATAACGACCCTATGGGTTGTCATCACATTGTTTACAGGCAGAAGCTCCAAAACCCTTTCAATCTCTTGAACATTTTCCTCAAAAAATTGATCAATGACTTCTTGACGCTCTTTGCTATGATGCAGATCGCAACTTGGATTGGGTCCATAACGGCAGTTTAAAGTAGCTAAAGGCTTTTCCCTATATTCACGTATTACATTAGAGCCATCTTCTGCTTGTGCAAAGTGAATGGAAAGAGCCTTTTTTGCTTTATCTGCAACTGTTAAATGATAAGGCCCAAAAGGTGAAAATTCTTCGAGAAAAGCCCTTACATCGTCCGTATCTTTACAAGTGTCCAAGCACATGCGATTATAGATGCAAGCAGGTATTCCCTTAGCTTCTTTTGTATTTCCCTCGCAAACATTCATCCCGATTGCAAGCCCCATTTCATTCATTCCGGTTAGGGTTCCAACAAACCCCGGTGTACAAACTTCAACGGTATTAAGGTAGTCTTCATTAGTATAGCGACGATTGATAATAAGGCTATAAGAGCCGGCAATTCCCAAAGACGGCCAATCCATGTTCCTTGCAAAGACAAGCTCTCCTTCTTGATTTTTAGAAACTATGGCAGCGCAAGCCATCTTAAAGTTTTTTGGCTGGAAGTGAATGGAATCAGGCATGAAATGAAACAAAAATATATCATCAAAGGTCATGTGCTTTGGTTTTTTATCGCAATTTTCTTGAGCCCATCGCTCATAGCCTTCAAGAAGACCTTCCATTTCATCCATATATCTTTTAGGGATATTCTCCTTCATGGTATTAAGAAAGGATGTAAGATTCGAAGCTCTTGGCTGACGGGCTATCGTATGAAGCACTAAGCCAAATCGTTTTGCAAGATTGCTGATAGCTTCTCCGCATAGATACCCTTGAGCTGCCCCGCAAACCCTTGGATTATCCGCATCTAGGGCAAGAATTGGAATTTCCCCTTCATAGTATAGTTTTCCGCCTTCACAGCAGTTAGGCTTAAAGGCATGATTTTTCATGTCGTGGTGGGGCGGAACAATCGCATCAAGCGCCAAAAGAGCGGCTCCTGAAGCCAGAGTTACTAATGTCCCGGCTATTCTTAAACTAATTTTACAGCTTAATTTTTTTGTTACACGCGTGTCCATGCAAGAAGAAGCTAATAACCCAACCCCTAGAATTGAAAAAGCAACTTTAAGCACCTTAACAGCTTTAGGGTTCTTGTGAATCCATAGCTCGATTTGCTGTTCAACATTTAAAAAAATTGGCCAAGATGAAGAAGGATCGGCGGCTTTTGCTTGCATATAGAACACCTCTCTAAATATTATTTTACTTCAGGAAGAAATGGCAATTAATAAAAACTATAAATAAGTTTGGTTCTAAAACCAACTGCTTTTATAGAGAGAATGGCTTTTTATGAACACAAAAACAAACGATAGGGCCTATTTAGGGCGTTATTTAATTGAAAAGAGCCCAGACTCTTTTTTAACTGAAGGGGATTTCTGGGTTGTTTCCTTCTTTAACCTAGAGGCAAGAACTACCGCGGCCGGCTTGGAAATCATAGAAAAAAAACTTATTTAAGGAAAAGCATGAAAAAGCTCATCGATCTAAAAAATGTAGGAAAAGCCACATTAAAAGATTTACACCTTTTAAGGATTAATACAGTTGAAGAATTAAGTAAGCAAGACCCGACCGATCTATTTCATAAACTTGAGAAGCTTACAAAAAGCCGGCAAGACCCTTGTGTTTGGGATGTCTTTGCAGCCATTATTCATGAAGCGAAAGGGGGCGAGCCGGCGGGGGGGGGGTGGTGGAAATGGACAAGAAAGCGTAAAGAGATGCAAAAAAAGGGTCAGTTCCATCATTTTTTATAGCTTTCAAAGATTAGGGCCTATTAAAATCAATACTAAAAAGGTTTTCAATGATTTATGAGCTATTTTTAAAGCGATTTCTGATTATATTATTCTTAAGCGCTCCCACCCTTCTTTCCACCGAAGAAAACTTTATTCTTGTAAACGGGATTACAAAAGAATGCATCCTATCTCTTGGCGAAAATGTAGATGAGCCTATAACTCCCTGTTCTACATTTAAAATTGCGCTTAGCCTCATGGGATTTGATGCCGAAATTTTACTAGATTCAGAGAATCCTGTTTGGGAGTATGAAGAAGGCTATGATGACTACTTGGAATGTTGGAAATCCTCACAGACACCCTTAACTTGGATAAAAAGATCCTGCGTCTGGTATTCTAAACTCTTAGCCAATTTTCTTGGATTAGATAAAATCAACCACTACCTGGCTCTTTTTGAATATGGAAATCAAGATATGTCCGGAGGCTTAAAAAAAGCCTGGCTTAGCTCTTCATTAAAAATTTCAACTCGAGAACAGGCTTATTTTATACAAAAATTAGTAAGCGAAGCATTTCCGATTTCAGTAAAAGCGCAGCAGATTACCCAATCCTTATTATTTATTGAAGACTTGCCGGACGGCTCTAAACTTTTTGGAAAAACAGGGCTTGGAACTCTTTATAAAGAACCTCCTGAAAATAATCTAGAAGTAGGCTGGTTTGTCGGTTGGGTTGAAAAGGAAGATCGTTTTTTTCCTTTTGCCTATCACATACGTGAGAAAAGTGTAAATACAGCCAACCGGATCGGAAGAGCTAAAGAACTCCTTTCCCTCTCTAATGTTTTATAAAAAATGGAATCAAAAAAATGCGTATTACCGTTGAAATAAGCTTATACCCGCTTACCGAAGACTATCTTCCACCTATCACAGGTTTTATTGACCGTTTAAAAAGCTATAAAGAGCTTGAAGTGATCACGAATGCGACAAGCACGCTTATTGTGGGCGAACACGACTTTGTCTTTGACATTTTAAAAAAAGAAAGCGCAGTCACGTTTGAATCGGGAAAAAATATCTTTGTAATGAAAGTTTTAGGGTTTCCGCGAGATATCCATCACCTATATAAAATGTAGATCTTATTTTTTTAATTTTAAGATCATCCGGGCCACGCGTTCCCCTGACTCAGCAGCAGATTCCATGGTGCCCGGAACTTCCATTAAAATAGAAGTGTGTTCTCCTGCAAAATAGAGTCGGTTGTCAATTGGGGAAAATAAAGTTTTAACAAGCTCGCCTTTTTCTTCTTCTATTGAAGTCAGAAGATCTTCTTGGCCGGGAGATATGTAGGAATAAGTGCCTTTAACGTAGGGGTCGTTAGGCCAGCTATAGCCGACAGATTGACCATAGCTTTGAAAATCTTCATCTAAGGCATAAGAAGCTTTGAAAGGAGGAATATCCCCTTTAAAATGCTTACCAATGATCGGCCTTGCGTGATCATAAGTCATTTGAAGATTATGTTTCGAAAATTGGCTTTGGTCGCCGCTATAAAATAAAGTGATGCAGCTTCTGACACGATCAAAAAATGCAATTAGCCCGTCTTGAATAAAACCTGTTTGATCCGGTGCTTTATCAGAATAAGGGACTAAAATTTTTGCATTTCGACCATACGCAATACTTCTAATGTTTTTAAGTTTCTCAACCGGCAAGACGTTATCGCCAAAATCAATATCTTCATAAGTCGATGCAGGGATGGCAAGAACTAATAAATCAGCTTCAACCACCCTACCATTACCAAAGGTTAGTTCATACGAATTTTCTCTAGATTTTGAAACCTTTTTTAAAGGCATGTTGAGGTAAAGGTTTTCACCGAGTGCGTCGGCTAACTTATTTGTTAATAAGCCATTGCCTCCTTTAATGCTTAAAAGGTCGACTCGGGTTTCTTCTTCAATACTACCTTGATGAACCGAACAAACCCCTCCTAAAATAATATGGTAGAGTGTTTCTGAATAGATTGTGGATAATTTTTCAGGGCTATCCCCTTCATAGGCTGCAAGCCTTGCTTCAACGATTCGATAGATCGGATCGCAAGTCTCAAATAAACCATCCAAAACTTCTTTCATATTATTTTGAGTCGATTTCAAAAGCTCGATCTTATCTCTTAAGGCTTCGGGATCGATATTTTTTTCTTTAAGGAGTTTTTTAAAAGGAATGATTTGATCATTTTCTAGATAGGAATGGTCTATTAAAACAGAACTTTCTATTAAATCTAATTTAAACTCCCGGATTAATCGATGAAGGTGAACCGCATCTCCGCCATCGGTTATATTCATGGCGCCAAGTTCTGCAATGGCTCCCTCTAGTTGAACTGTAAAGATTCTTCCTCCCACCCGGTTTCTAGCCTCATAAATTTCAACCTCCATTCCGCCATTCTTTAGTCTGTGAGCTGCTGTCAAACCGGCAAGCCCGGCGCCGACTACGACAACCTTAGGGCTTTTCTTTTCCTCTAAACAGAAGGACTTATTCATTATTAAAACCAAGAGTGATAAACACCAAATTACCTTCATCTAAAAGCCAATTTTTTTCTTTGTTCAAGGAATCTTTTCTGGAAAAACTTTACTCTCTTTGATAAATTTTCGCTAAAAAAATTATCCAATAAAGGTGAACTTATGTTTTGCAGCCGGTTTGATCCTTCTCAATATTCCCTCGTTAAAATTCTTATACATAAAATTGAAACTCAAGGAGTTGAATCTACTGCCAAATCCCTATCTATTTCTGAAGAAGAATTGAAACGATTTGACGAGAAGCTTTTGATTACGGATTTGCCGAGAACTCCTCAAAAATCAAATGCTCTTTCTTCTATTGAAGATCATATTTCATTTAAAGCTGGCTCACCGCACCTCCAAGAATTTGATGGTGTGGAAGACCTAGATCTTTTGGTTTTTAAAATAAAAGCTCTTGCCACCAAAATGGAAGCGAATGGCAAAACCATTTTAAATATCGCTTTGGAGCGTCAAGACCTACCTATGATAAAACTGCTTATCTGTATATATCCAGCTTTGCTTCATATAAAATATGAAACCCAAAGCATATTACATGACGCTGTTGTTAATGGCTGCTCCAATGAGATTGTGGATTGGTTAACTTATAAAGCTTGCCTTCTCAATGGAGATGCAGAGGCTATAGATCTTAATGTAACGGACGTTCTTGGAAATACTCCCTTGCACTATGCCCTTGAATCAGGAAATCGTGAATTAGCCTTGCATCTTATTAGCAAAGGCGCAAATAAATATTTCAAAAATAAATTAAATCAGACACCCTCAGAATCTCTGACTCAATTCATTTATAGAAATAGCTATCATGGCGCCCCTTTAGCTCTTCTTATGAATCTAATACAATTAGCCCAAGAATTTTCTTCTGCCCGCGATCAAGTTTCTTAAATAATTTTGTGATTGATCAGAAATCATTCTTAGCTCTAAACGGAAAGAAACCTATACTAGAGCTTAAAAAATGAACAAATTAAAAAATAAAGTCGCTGTTATTACAGGCGGCACTTCAGGTATGGCGCTAGCTAGCGCGAAGCTTTTTGTTGAAGAAGGCGCTTTTGTCTTTATAACAGGCAGACGTAAGGATCAACTTGACGCTGCTAAAAAAGCCATCGGAAAAAATGTCATAGGCGTTCAAAGCGACTCAAGTAAAATTGAAGATCTCGATAACTTATATAAGATTGTTGCTGAAGAAAAAGGAAAAATTGATATCCTTTTTGCAAGTGCCGGAAGAGGCGAACTTTTATCGATTGATAAAATTACAGAAGATCATTTTGATACGATCTTCGACCTTAATGTTCGAGGCACTCTTTTCACTGTGAATAAAGCTTTACCTCTTTTCAATGATGGCGGCTCTATCATCTTAAATGGCTCAATAGCCGGAAGAAAAGGCTTTCAAGGCTTTAGTGTTTACTCGGCAAGTAAAGCAGCTCTTAGGTCATTTGCAAGATCCTGGACACTTGACCTTAAAGATCGAAGGATTCGAGTCAATGTCCTAAGTCCTGGCACCATTGATACCCCTATCCTTGAACCGCTTGGACAGGACGAAAAAGATTATTTTGTCTCATTAATTCCAATGGCTAGAATGGGAAGACCGGAAGAGATTGCAAACGCCGCTCTTTTTTTGGCATCCGATGATTCAAGCTTTATTACCGGAATTGATCTTTGTGTCGACGGAGGAACAGCTCAAGTTTAAAGTTTTTCAATAGTCTAGCAAGGCACTTTTGATTCCTTCTCTAGAAGCCTCAAAGAAAGCCTGGCCCGTTAGAAGAGCAATTTTTATGACAGTTAAAGTCTCACTTGCATCCTGTTTAAATAAATTTTTCTGTGTTTTGTAAGCTTCAAGAGCGCCTTTTATGACAAGGCCTGCCACTTCACCAGTCGATGAATCTATCCCGGCATCTTTTAAATCGCTTGCATGAGAATAGGACTCCACCTTAATTCGCAAAGCCTCTCTCATCCCGACGACTCCCACCATTCTCATGATTTCAGGTTTGAAGTCACGCCTCGGTCCGAGACCTATAAGCATTAATTTTTCGGCAGCTATTGTATTCTTTGGCGGAGTGATGAGGAGCGTTTCAAGCCATTTTCCTTCAAATTGATTTGATTTTCGTAAATCTGTGATTAAACCATTTAGAGCCAGATCGACATGAACCAAACCATTTTTCTCTTTTGGTAAAGCCGGTGGTGAATTGAAAATATCGCCTTCCTCATACTCAAATAAACATATGATTTGAAGAGGGGTTTTTTGGAGAGACGGGCTTTGTACCACAGCTTCAATCTCAACTCCATCAAATTGACCTAACGTTTCTTTAGTATTAAGAGCCGGCTCTTTCTCCCCGGAATAATAAGCAATCCCTGTGACGACAAAGATTAAAGCAATTACAAACACCTTGAACAAAATCGCCATTGAAATATACCTATTAACAATTTTATTATTATCTTCAACTAACATAACTTACTTTTTAAATCAAACTAGTTTATTGATTGACACCTCTTAAAAAGTCTTTTATTTTGAAATAAGAAGAGAGAGGTACATTTAATGGATTCAATTCTATTTAATGGAAAAATAACGACACTCGATAAGAAAAAGCCCGAAGTATCCGCTATTGGAATACAAAACGGGAATGTGGCGGCTCTTGGGGCCGATCATGAAGTCAAAAAGCTTAGAAATAAAACGACAAAGCTCATTGATTTAAAAGGAAGGCGTGTCATTCCTGGTCTTAATGACTCTCACATTCACTTAATTCGAGGGGGGCTTAATTATAATATGGAGTTACGCTGGGATGGCGTTCCTTCCCTTAGCTATGCCTTAAAAATGTTAAAGGGGCAAGTGTTAAAAACACCTCCTCCTCAATGGGTTAGAGTAATCGGCGGCTTTTCTGAATTTCAATTTGCCGAAAAGAGAATGCCAACTCTTGATGAGCTCAATGCAATAGCTCCCGATACCCCTGTTTTTATTTTGCATCTTTACGATAGAGCACTTCTTAATGCCGCAGCTTTAAGAGCTGTCGGCTATACCAAAGAGACTCCTGATCCTAAAGGCGGCCGAATTGAAAGGGATAAAAACGGAAATCCAACTGGGGCCCTCATTGCGGAGCCAAATGCGCTAATTCTCTACTCTACTCTTGCTAAGGGACCCAAACTTGGGTTCCAGGATCAGTTAAATTCGACTTGCCACTTTATGCGCGAGCTTAATCGTTTAGGGCTTACAAGCTGCATCGATGCTGGTGGCGGCTTTCAAAACTATCCTGAGGACTACCTAGTCATTGAAGAGCTTCATAAAAATAATAAGCTTACTCTTAGAATAGCCTACAATTTATTCACTCAAAACCCGGGTAAGGAACTAGCGGATTTTGAACGCTTTTCAAAACTTATAAAACCTTATAGCGGTGACGGCTTTTACCGATGTAATGGCGCGGGAGAGATGCTTGTATTTTCTGCGGCTGATTTTGAGGATTTTTTATTCGAGCGGCCCGATATGGCATCAAACATGCAAGAAGACCTTAAAAAAGTTGTTTCTTTCCTTATTCAAAATAAGTGGCCCTTCCGTTTGCATTCTACCTACAATGAGACGATCGAAAGAGCCTTAACAGTTTTTGAAGAAGTGAATAAAGAAATTCCCTTTCAAGGCTTAAACTGGTTTTTTGATCATGCCGAAACCATTACTATCCCAAATTTAGAGCGGATCAAAGCTTTAAACGGCGGGATAGCTATCCAACATAGAATGGCATTTCAAGGTGAATATTTTATTCATCGCTATGGCAAAGACGCCGCCAAAAAAAGTCCCCCTATAAAAAAAATGTTAGAACTTGGCATTCCTGTGGGGGCGGGTACCGATGCGACACGCGTGGCAAGTTATAACCCTTGGGTTTCACTCTATTGGTTGGTTTCAGGAAAAACAGTCGGTGGGACTTCTCTCTATGATGAAGATAATAAGCTCGATAGGTTAGAAGCTCTACGCTTATATACCCTTGGCAGCGCACAATTTTCTCGCGAAGAAAATAATAAAGGTTCTCTTTCTATGGGGAAATATGCTGACCTTGCCGTCCTGTCCCATGATTATTTTCACATAGACGAAGAGGATATAAAAAACATTACATCGCTCCTTACTGTATTAAATGGAAATGTCGTTTATGGAGAAGGCGATTATTCCTACCTTGATGAAATTTCAAGGAATTTGCCCGTTAGTCCTGATTGGTCCCCTGTTTCAAAGTATGGAGGGTATTTCAATCCGACTAAACATAACGGTTGCTCTTGCCAAAAGCTTAAAAAAGCTTCTTTAGATTCTTTGTTAGGAATACCCGATAGTAAATCTCATTCTTTAAACCCTTGGTCTTTCGGCTGCGATTGCTTTGCCTACTAAAAAAATTTTACATTTTACAGAGCTCGTAAGAGAGCCCTGTTTTATGGGTTCTTAAGTTTTAGCTAAAGTTGCTTTTGCAGACTTTTTGTCTAACCAAGCAGTAGCGATTAATAAAAACCCGGTTATCACGAAAGTGACAATCCTTGTTAGAACCGGCATCGCCTCAATTTCTTTAAAGTAAAGACGGCAAATAACAAAAATAATGATGGCAAAAGCGCTTACCCGAAGCTCTTTTATTTTTTTTAAGCTTCCAATATAAATAAACCCTTCAGCCAAGCAAGTGTAGAGAATAAGAGCAAGCCCCCGGCCAATGCTTTCATTAGAAGTTATGTTGTAGCAAACATTCCAAATGAGAACCATCGTTAAGAGTAATGTGAATATTGCAAAAGCTCTTAAAACCCCAGCTTGGTATTCTAAAAAATCTTCCCTAACCTTAAGCTTAGACACAATCCAAGCAGCGCTTGGAAAGGATAAACACCCTGTTAAAAGTAGGGCAAAGTCTATACTATAAATAGGAGCGGATAGAATATTTGCCAGATCTTCTAATAGGAAATATAGAGGAATAAGGAGAAATAGTGAAAGTTGTAACGGACCATCTTCCGATTTTAGAAGAATGTAAGAAACTCCCATAGAAATTAATCCTAAGGCAAAACAAGCGATGGCTTTGATTTCTAAAGATAAATTAAGAGAGTTAATTACCAAAAGGGCAAAGAAAAGGGCTGTAAAAGAGAATATAAATGAAATTGCCCTTTTAAATTTAAGATCTGCCGTACTTTTATCCCAATTGGAAACAAGTAAATAGCTGCCGACTAAAGAAAGAAAAGAAGCTCCTGAATAAAAAAAAGTATCCCAGTATTCCTTACAAAAAAACTGGACCGAAGAAAACAAAAAAAGATTTGTTGTCATTAGAATAAAAAAGGAAATTTTTTTATTAATTTCCCTTTTAATTACATTGCAAGCTGAAAGAGCTACAGGCAAAAAGAATACTAAATAAAATAAAGCGATAAATAAATAAACAAGCTTTTCATTATAAAGATAAATTGTTTGTAAGACAAAAGAATAGGCTATTGTTGACACCCATGCGAAAGTAAAAGTTCTAGCCCATCCTTTAATAAGAAGCATTCCTAAGGCTGCGCCATCCATAAGAAGCACATAATTCATTATAAAAGAAGCATCAGACTTTGAACCGAAAATTAATATTGGAAGAATCATCGATGAAAAAATAGAAGCGAATCCAAGCCCCTCTAAATTTTTTTGCAAGGCTAAAAATGCCGTAGCAGAAGAAGAAAATGCCATCAATGAAAAAATAAGAAGCGGGTTAAAAAGAGCATACCAATGATATCCTCCATATAGGGCCAGCATAAAGATCGCTTTGCCCAAAACAACTAAAATCTGCCCCTGTTTTAGATCTTTTCTTAAATGAAAAAAACCCCACATGTAGATGCCAATCCCTGATGCCATGCCTATTAAGACGCGAGTTTTTTCATCTATCCAATCATTAACGACGGCATATCCAATAAACCAGCTCGTGGCGGTAAGAACAAAGAAAATCCCAATAGCAGTTAACCAATTGTCCTTTAACCAAAGAAAGATTAGAGGCGTCTTAGGGCTTGTTGACGTCTCATCTTGATCATAAGGTACCGGTTCAGAGGCCGGCTCGTCTTGAATTTTTTTAGCTTGAGTAACAGATGGAGAAGTTGCAGGCTCTCCTTTCATCTTTCTAAAGAAATGCTTTTCTTCTAGAAGTGACACTCTTTCTTCCAGCTCAATGAACCGATCTTCTAAATTTTCCATATCATCACTTGTTTTTTAAAATTTCAAATGACTATAGGTTAATTTTAAGATTATGACTAGAAGTGTTTTACATAATTAAAACGGGAAAGATTGCTATTTGTTATTTTTCAATGGAAAAATGCTTACATCAACTCCTGGAGAATATTGGATTGAATCAGGGGGGCCTTGCGGTTTAAAAAAATGATTGCTCTCAAAAAGATTTGTATTGGCAGTAAAAAAATCAGTTTGAGCTAAAGGATAGCTTTCATGATGCACTTGTCCTCTTTTCAATTGGTTTTTTACTGTTGTATAAAGAATGTATCTCTCAACCAAAAAGAAATCTTGCGTCCCCGGCTTTGCAAGCCTGTTTTTTTCATTATTTTCTTTATAGCTGAAATTAAAAAAGGTTGAAGGGTTTGATTTTCTTTGTCCTGTGATATGAATTATTCCATTTTTAAATTCACTTTTTAGATCCGCTTGATGATAGGGTAAATGAAAGAAAGTTCGACCTCCAAAGGCAGCAAGCTTGCTATCGATATCCAAAGAATAAAACCAAACTCCTGGAACGCCCCTTTCATCATAGACATAGGTTCTTAAATTAATCTCTATGAAGTGAGATAACCCGGGGACTTTAGGCAAAAAAGGCGCTCTTAAGTTCTCAATGAAAAAGACCACAACACTTAAAAAAGCTTTCCCTTCATGAACATCCACAAATAAGCCTTTCGGCAATGTTTTTTGAATCTCTTTAGGGTCATAAGCCCAATTTAAAAATAAGAGATGACGCCAATCTTGGTACATGCATGGAAATGGTCCAAGCTTTTTTGCTTTTAACCGATCTTCAATAGAGATATCCTTTTCAGATTGCATTTTAAAACCGCTTTTAAGTAAAAAATAACGATTGCTTCTTAAATCTTATTAATTTGAAAAAACATTTAGCTATGGACTGTATAGAATCAAAGCTTCCAACTACTTTCACACACTATAAAGAAAGCATAACTTTTGCAAGCGAAGAAAGAGCGCAAACTATCCAAATGATAGCAGAGCGTATTTCTTCAATTTATGCAGAATTCCTGACTTTGAATAAGCATAATCCACGGGATAACACGTTAGTATTTAAGGGTTTTCCGGAAAAGTTTCCTTCCCATGAAAACGTAATGGAGTTTCGTGAAGCTCTAAAGCAAGCTATTATTTCAAAAATAAACAAGAACCATAGAGAAATTTTTTTAACAACTCTTAAATCACCGCAAGGACTTCTTAAAAAAGTCATTCTGAAATTGCCTTCCTTGAATGAAACCCCGATAGATAAATTTTTTCCGCAAAATGCCGGCACGACCCTTGAACATGACCCTTTTGAGAATACTTTCGCAATCAGAATAGACCCTTAACTGATCTGTTTTAACAAGTGGTTCATATCAAGATAAGCAGCATAATCAAAAATTTTGCCATCCCGGATGCGGTAAAGGGTAACACCCGCATAGGAAATAGGTTTATGGGTCGCTTGAATCCCTTTAAATTCACCGAGGTGAGTGCCTTTGGCACTCCAATGGATCATAACAAGATCCCCTTCCGCAATAATATCATTATTATTCACTTTTAAATCAGGAAACGCTTTTAACCAGGCCTGAATGACATCTTTCATGGGCTTTTGACCCAAAAAATCGCCAAGGAGGGTATGAATGACAATATTTGGCTCCAAAAACTCTTCCACTGCTGTTAAATCTTTTTTATCCCAAATACGGCAAGCATAAGATTTAGCGATAGCTTTAATGTCATTTGGATTGCAGTTCATGCTATGATTTCCTTCAAAAAAAATTAGAATAAGAATCGCCTTCCTTATTCTAATCAAGACCTTTAAATCCATCAACTTTTAAGAAACGCCCTAATCGATTAAATAATCGGGAACTAAATAAAAGGGTGTTTGCTTTTTTTGCTAAGAAACAACGAGTACAAAAGGCATGTATATTGGTCCTTTGATCCTGTAAACGTACTTAAATAAGAAAGAATTTCCGCACTGTTTCTTTAACTTAAATGGCTTCATTAAAAAGTATGGGAAAGAAAAGGTCTTTAGAAATGGGCTTATGGCTTGTTTAACAAGGTTAAGACAAGCTGAAAATCGATTGCAAATAGAGCGGCCTTTTAAAGCAAATTTAATTGACCAATCGGTATTTGCTCAAAAATAAAAATTATTTATTTTTCTCACAATAAGGTTTATAAAAAAAAACCGTAAACTTTTTTTATCAAGGTTTACGGTTTTTCCTATTGTTTTAGTTAAAAAAGTCTTGGAACTTTTTTTGGTTCATTATCCACGTCATTCGATGGAATTTCAATGAGATTGATATTTTGGATTATTTTCTCTTCGAGAGTTTTACCGGAATGACGAAGGTATCTCAATTCGGTGAAAACCACATTAATGGTATCGGCCTGGAAAAGAGCCTCTGCACACTTTGTCTTTATTAAATGAGTACGGAGGGGATTTTGATTATGCGCATTAAAAAGAGCGCGAGGAACACTTGTTATTAAGCGGATTGGAAGAGTTAGCAAGTCTAATAAAATTGCTCCTGCAACAGCTATCACCTTTTTAAAAGATCCATTCGCTTTTACCCCATGATTAAGCGTCGTAGGCAAGAATAAATCTTTATTGAAATTGGAAAGATTATTGGTTCTTACAGGTATTAAAGCTGCCGGCAGAAGAGAAACTTTGCTGGAGGATACGAATTTTGATTTTAAAATTTCAGCGTCTTCTTTTGTAACATCAAATTTTTGCGCCACGCCTTCGAAAGAATAATTGACTGTATATGTCATTTTAACTCCTAATAATTATTAATTTTATTAATTAAAAACAAACAATATAGCCAATAAAAAATATAATTAAAAGGATTTTAGCGTAAGAAAACTAAATTATAAAATAGGCAATAAAAAAACCTATAAAAGTAAACTTTTATAGGTTAGGTTTATTTAATCTATTTTCTTAAAGCGATTATGGGTATGTCCACTCTTCATAACGAGCAGCTTCAACGTAATTAGGAGTTTGAACTAAATTTAAATTTTGTTTGAGTACATATAATGTAGTTTGCTTAAATTCATCTTGATACTGATACTTAAATTCAATTTTAATTGTATCTTGATCTGTATAATCTTTGCTGAATCTTTCTTCGATTAAGATTTTGCGTAATGGGTTTTGAAATACCGCGTTACATAATGCTCTTGGAGCACTCGTTACCAAACGAATAGGAAGCGTTAGCAAATCCAATAAAATTGCACCCGCAACAGCCATTACTTTTTTGAAAGTGCCTTGTGTGTTAACAGCATGATTTAGAGTAGTTGGTAAGAAAAAATCCTTACTGAAATTAGAAAGATTATTAGTTCTAACAGGTGTTAATGTAGCCGGAAGTAAGGACACTCTGCTTGATGAAATCAGGTTTGTTCTTAGGGCACGTGCCTGGTCTAAACCTAGAGGTAGTTCACAGGGGCCTGCATCGTCTAACGTATTTACGGTAATTGAACTCATTTTTTAACTCCAACTGAATTTACTTTTTAAAGGCTTAAATATTATTAAGTTTTAATAAACTATAGATATTAAACTAAATCATCAATAAAACTCTAGTTTATTTTATAAAACCGATAAATCGGGTCTATTATTCGCGCGAATACCAACGATCCGGGTTTTTTCTTGAAGGTTCAGGAAGAGGTAATTTTCCAAAGGATTCTTGATATTGATTTCCTGTGTAGTAATAATAAAATCTTCTTTCAGAACCCATTTCCCAAATAAAACGTTCTCCTTTGTTGTTGCTGATAATCAATCCAAGGGTTGTAAAGAAACTTCGGATAAAGCAAATGATTTTAGTAATAAAATTTTTATTAGTCATTCGCTTGTCATGGTCCGCATAGATTTTATCCGTAAGCTTCACGACTTCCCTGCCCGCTAATCGCTCTTTCTTTGAAAACTCAAAACTTTTATTTATAAGAGAACGGCTGACCCGGCAAGCGGCATCAATATCCACTGTCCCAGTATAGCCTTCCGCATAGAGATATTGCGTTCCAAAAAATGAAACTTCTTCTTTTACCTTTTTAAGAAGGGTTGACCACTCTTCAAAAGAAGAAACATTTGCAAAAGCAGTTTTTATTTCAACAGTCATAGAAGTTCCTATATTTTAAGCCGCAATTTCTCAAAAGCCCTGGCTGTAATATTCATTTGAATACCACCGATCCGGATCTGTCTTTATGGGTTCGAGATCAGGTAATTTACCCCACAATTTTGTATATTGAGTTTTTGTGTAGTAAAGATGGAAATTTTTATTCGAGTCCATTTCCCACTTAAAACGTTCCCCTTTGTCATTTCTGATCATCATACCAAGAAGTGTAAAAATACTTCGGATAAAGCAAATGATTTTTGTAATAAAATTTTTACTCCTCATTCGCTTGTCATTATCCTTATAAAGTTCATCCGTAAGATGCACTACAGTTTTTCCAACTAATCTCTCCTTCATTGTAAATTCAAAATTTTTATTTATAAGAGAAGCGCTGATCCGGGAAGCCGCATGGATATCCATGGTTCCCTTATAGCCTACGACGTAGAGATATTGAGTTCCAAAAAAAGAAACCTCTTCTTTTACTTCTTTAAGAAGAGTAAACCATTCTTCAAAAGAAGAAACGTTTGCAAAAGCAGTTTTTAATTCAACAGTCATAGGTTCCTTAAGTTCTTATATCTTTATATGGACCGGGTTAGCTATGTAGTAGGCCGGTTTTCTCGTAAACGATTTCGTTTCTGTTGCAATTAACCCTCCAAAGGTCCACTTCAACTCCACCCCGATAATCTTTAACTTTTTCCTTGCCCATGTACAGCAATTATCTGCACCATCGCTAAAAAATGAATCCGAACCAAAGATAGAAAATTTAGTGTTCTTAGCGTCTCTCTCTTTTGCTATGTCAGCAAGCATTTTTTGGACAAGATTTGCCGGCTTAACCCAAATTTCTGTTCGCTCATCGTATTTTAAATCTTGAGGATGAACTAAGGGGTGAGATTTTATATTATTTTCACTAATCAGATGGGAGATGTAGACAAACGGTTGCCCTTTTTTTGTCTTTCTTAAGCTGCCATCGCTTATGCCTTCCGTAACAAGCTCTGTGTGCTGACCTGAAAAACCTTGATAGCAAATTAAAGTGACTGCCCAGCGAAATTTACTCACTCGGACAGAGGGGTCAAAATAACTTGGATACGTCATAGGCTCAACCAAGATAAAAAAAGGAGAAATTTTTTTAACAATTTCTTCTACTTTACTTGAAAGATGATCGCTATTCGCCAATAATTTTTTTTCGGATCTGCCGCCCTCTTGATCTATAAACTCATATCGTTTTTTTCTTTGGGCAACACATTTATAAGATTGGTATGTAAATCCGGGATTTTTTAAATCTTCTTCTGAAACTTTGCCCTCAAAACAATTATTTACAGCATACACAGCAAAAAGACCCTTTGTCTCCTTCCACCGAAGGACCTGTTTGGGAATGGTTTTATTTCCCTCCTTTACGGAATAAACAACGAGCTCTTCTGTTGTTATGGGGTTTTGGTATTTTAATAATTTTCTTGTAATGGCTTTTATTCGAGCCTCATAAACATCGACATGCCCAGGGCTTTGCTTTGTCGAAAGCTTATTTCTTTTTTTTGCATCCTCATCGACTTTCTCAATTCTTTTATTGAGATCATATTCTGAGGGTTCTATTTCCTGAGATTCTTGCTCGGCTCCCAAAGGCCCGGAAACCCTAATTATCTTCTTTATTAAAAAATCTTCTGAGAAACTTTCTAAGGTTTGATTAGTAGTAGTTTCTTTCAAGGTTTCAAATAAGTCCCAAGTCTCCTTGTGGCAATCTGAGGAAACAAAAGTGGCTGAAAAATTTTGCCAGCAAGTGGTTTTTGTGTTCTTATCGAACACTTGCCAAATAGGCCCTTTTTTGTCTTTTAGAAGAGTTAAGGTAAAAGACCCCAAATCCACTCTCGCTACCGGCTCGCAAAATCCTATCGTTTCATGATCAAGAAAGTACACTTCTTGACGAGAGACAATCTCAATTACTTTGTCTATGGGTAATTGTTTAGGGAAAGGAAGCTCTCCTCTGATAGAGGGCCCTTCCGAAGGCACAATTTCATGAAAAAGTTGATCTGCCTTTCTTACCAATTTAACTTCAATTTCATTGACTTTCCATCTATGAAGACAAATTTCCTGTTCCGGAAAAGGAACGCTTCCAAGCAATGGGTTTAAAATTAATCCTTCCATTTAACAACATTTCCTGTCGGCTGGTAGGTTATCCTTTGAAGCGCTCCGGCTGCATTGTGAACATGCACAGCTCTCATTTCAGGAAGCCCAACACGCGCAGCTTGCTTAAGTGTTTTGGAGCATTCTTCAGTTGTGCTAATCATCGATTGGCAGGTGCTTTTTGAAGACCAAAAAGAGCCTTTGGAAGTTTGTTTAGAGGGATATAAGGAGACATCAACTGAAGAGCCAAGAGAATTAGAATTGTTGCTGAAGCAATTTTTTACTTTTTTTCCAACTTCCTCCATCGCTTTGTCAGTGTTCTTTGCTATTTGATCAAAATTATCATCAAAGGCGTTAGTTTCAAAAAAGAAATAGGAAGGTTTTCCATCAGCGGCAGTCGTCATAGTGAGTCCCCTTTAAGAGTTAATAAAATGAAAATCTCAAAAGGGAACTACATTAAAGAAAATTTAATATTTATCACATTAAAATATTATTTTTTTAGAATTAAATATATTGATTTTTTTAAAACTAGAATTTTCTAGCGCCATTAAAAGATTGAGTGTTTCTTAGATCTTCACCCTGATCAAATTCCCCATATTAGGAAGCCCTCCTAAATTGATAAGCTTCCGATCTCTCACGGCAAATAAGCTCAACCATTGAATTTAAAATTAATTATTGATTTCTTTTTCTTACCGGGACAAGGTATCATTTTTTTTGGTCGTTTTTCTTGAAGTTCTAGCTTGAAAAGTAAGCTGCAGGGGCGATGCGGGATTTTAAAACCACTCCGGGATAATTTCTCAAGGATTTTCCCTCATCCTTTCAATCTAAAAAACATAAAATTTACATGCTAAAAAGAGAGGTGAAAGAATTATAGGGAGTCTGCTATAGTTCTCAGTACTTCTTTTCAAAAAAGAAGATTTTTTTGCAATTTATTTTATAATAAGGCTGACCTATGACAAATTATACTTTGATTGAAAAACCGGAAATGATCCTCGTCGGCATCGAATGCCGAACTTCAAATAATCCGGAAGCCGGACCAAAAGATATACCTCTTCTCTGGCAAAAGTTTTATCAAGATAATATCGTCAGCAAAATCCCAAATAAGTCATCCACAGAAATTATTGCTTTATACTGCGATTATGAAACGGATGCTACCGGCGAATACACAGTCATTATTGGATGCCCTGTCACCTCCGTTGAAAAGCTATCAAAAAAATTGGTTTCTAAAATTATTCCGGCTTCCAAATACGCTCATTTTTCAGCTATTGGCGAGTTTCCTGAAAGTTTGATTTCTACTTGGAATCAAATATGGCAAACCAAGCTTCCAAGAACCTATACGGGTGATTTTGAAGTTTATGGTGAAAAAGCTCCAAATGAGGTTGATCTTTTCATCGCTGTCCAATAAAATATAAAAATTATTTTTCACTTGAGAGCAGCAAATATGAACTTTAAAAAGATTATTTTATCTCTTATCTTAATCTCTCAATTTTCACTATTTGCTGACGAATCTTATTGGATTTGGATTTAGTGAGAGCTTATGTTCCATAATTCAGAAATGCAAAGGCGCTGGGCCATAGCTTTCCTTGCGCCTCATCTCCAAAAGCTCTCAGGCAATGAAAAAATTCTAGACATCGGTTGCGGGGATGGTAAGATCACAGCCGATGTTTCCCGATTTGTAAAAGAGGGTGAAGTTCTCGGTATCGACCCCTCTTTGGCAATGATCGAATGGGGAAAAAAACAATTCTCATCTCAAGAGTACCCGAATCTTAAATTTCAACTGGGGGGCTTTTTATCCCCGAGCTTAGGTTCTTCTTTCGATCTTATTTATTCCACGGCGGCTTTACAGCACTGCACCGATCAACTGTCAGCTTTTAAAAATTTAGCCTCCCTTTTAAAACCTGAAGGCAAGCTTCTTGTGATGATCCCGGCTTTTAATAACGCTTATCTTAAAAAAGCCATTATCAATGTAGAAAAAGACTCAAGATGGTCTCCTTATTTTAAAGATCATAAACCCCGTAAATTTTTCTCCATAGAAGAAGCTAAAAAGTACATTTTAACAACAGGTTTTACTCCCATAAGAATAGAAAATATCGAAACGATAGACCCTTTTGTCGATCGACAAGAGCTTCTTAGTTTTTTTATGGGAACTTTCCCGGCTTTAGTTCCTAAAGAATGCGCTCTAGATTTTTACAATGAATGGATAGATGAATACTTTCGATTGCTTCCTGAAGCCTTTCATGACGGGATTATTGAAGCTCGCTTTGGAAGAATTGAGATTGAAGCTATAAAACTATGACAAACTTTGTAGAAGTAATTAAGGCAAATCATGAATGGCCTTCCCTTTTTGAAATGGAAGCTCTTCATCTAAAGAAGGCCTTAAATTGCTTAGAGATTCATCATATCGGTTCAACTGCCATTCCAAACTTAGCTGCAAAACCGATTCTTGATATGATCCCGGTTGTGGATAGCCTCTTGGAGGTAGATTTAAAGGCCTCTGAAATGGAAAGGCTTGGTTACAAAGTTATGGGTGAGCATGGCATTGCTTTTCGTAGATTCTTTCAAAAAAAAGGCCTTAAGGCAAGCTATAACATCCATGTGTATGAAAAGGGACATCCCGAGATTGATCGTCATCTTAAATTTCGGGATTGGATGCGGGAGAATGAGAACGATCGAAAAGCCTATGAAGAGCTTAAAATAAGCTTAGCCCAAAAATACCCGAATGATCTTCTAAAATATTGCTTAGGCAAAGATGATTTTGTGTTAGAAATTGATAAGAAGACAGGCTATAGCGGATGGAAAATAGTCAAAGCCCTAACCCACAGGGAATGGGCCTCTTTAAATGCTTTTCGAAGCTCTTTTTATAAATCGGACCCGGATCCTTTTTTATGGACCTTTATCCACCGGGACCACATTCACTTTATATTTTATAAAGACCTAGAGATTATTGGCTACGCCCACCTTCATCTGTTAAGTGATAATAAAGCTATTCTTCGCTTGCTAACCATAGCTGAGAGATTCCAAAATCGTGGACATGGCTCCTTTTTTTTAAAACAATGCGAGAAGTGGCTTGCCATGCAACATTTTAACACTTTACATCTTTTTGCAAGTCCCCTTGCCTTGCCCTTCTTCTCAAAAGCAGGTTATGAACCCATGTCTTTTGTTGACCCTGAGGCTTACGAAAATATAGATTTAAGTCTCGGAAAAATTCTCTCAAAACCTGAATAAACCAATCCTATTTTAGCTTTCACTTGTATATTAGTTAATTGTCACCTAAACTACTTCAAACTAATTTTTTTTGGAGATAAAAAATGATTATTCCTTTTAGCGCCTCTACTTTAGGTTTCGGGCCTTTTACAGAACCTTCCTCTGAAAGCATTCAGCCCGCTCATTTGCAAGGATTGTTCCAAATTATTAAGCCTCCCTCTCCGCAACTACAATGCGGCGCTAAAAAGCTTTTCGAGCTTGCGCAGCCTTTTTTCTGGAATGAGGAAAGAAAGGGCGTAATACAAAACCTTAATGGAAAAATTCAATTAAATGTTTATAGCTTAGAGAACTCTTTTCAAATCGTTAGAGCTGCAAAAGCAAAAGTTGCTAAATGCGAAAAGCACTTACAAAGGCTTAGCCAAAACGTTGCTAGCTGCGGCAAAGGAAAATCCGGGCGTGCAAAGAAAGCCAGTCTTAAAATGCAAATCGATGTACATGTAAAAAGCCTAGAGGGCTATAACGCAAATTTAACTTACGTTGCAAAGAAAGAATCCGATAATAGAGCCCTTATCAAGTCTGAAATCGGAATTCTTGAGAAGGAAATTGCAAGAGTTGATTCAATGGAGCCTCCGAAATCTCAGGCGCCTGATTTCCTTTTTGGTCCTGAGTACAATTGGAACGGCCGAAAGGTACGTCTAGAGACACAAAAACGCGACTTGCTTTTCTAAACATTAGCTTCTTTTAGAATAAAAGCCTCCTTTACTTCTAGTAAAAGAGGTTTTTTTTATTCAAATACCGTGAAATTAAAAGGAAATGCCATATTTGATATACATGAGAGGTAGACACATTGAATGAGGATGTTTGCCTACCAGCATAGATGGAATAGCTACATGCATTTCGATAAAATGCCTACGGTCTCCCGATCTTTCAAGCTGTTTACCAAAAACGAAATCAGGGGATAATGTCCCTAAACCTTTTTTATCATTAGTGAAAATACAGCTGCCCATCAAGCCGAGGCCAAGGTAAGCCGAATTTTTTTGTAAAGGGCTAAGGTAGTAATGACCGACAAGATGACCGCTTATTTGATGTGCGTATCCGATAGTTGAAAAGCTTAAACCTGTATCCCAGCCAAGTTGCGAATAACGCGATCTATAGCCGATACCCACGTTAGGAATAACAATAATGGGACCAACACCAAAAGAAGCATAGCGATAAGCATCTTGCACCTCAAATTCAAAATTTGGAAAACGTTCTTCAAGACAAGGTTCAGGGCTGCAGATGGATGAGTCGCAGTAAGAAGGCTTTATAATACAAAGATTAATAATAAAGATTAGAAATGCAATTTTACTTTTCATTATATTATCCTATTATTAGCATTAAGCGACCTCCATTTTATGTTTACAATTTCATTAAATCAATATTAATAAATTATTAACAGTTACATTTTACTTTAATTTTTAATTAATAAATCAAGAAGATTCTAATTCTTTTTTCAATGCAATTACAACCTCTCTCATTTCTTCTTTCGGAAGAGGTTTTTTTATTACCGCACCAACCATACTTATAATAAATTCAAGCGAGGAACTCGCTCCTTTCTCTCTTGGTATATAATGAAAATGAACATGAGGGACGCTTTGGCCGGCTTCATAGCCATTTTTCTGCAATAATACATAGGAAGCCGTGTGGTAATTACTTTTAACGGCCTTATCCACTTTTTTTATCAAAGCTCCTATACGGCTAATTTCCGTTTCTGTTAACTCTCCAAACTGTTCGGCATGCCTTTTTGGGATAATAAGAACATGCCCTTTATAGATTGGTTTATGAGTGAGCAAGCCAATCACTAAATCGTCTTCATAAAACTTTTGGCCTTCCAGGACTTTTTCCGAGCAAAAGGGGCAATCCCTAAGGTTTAACGGTTTTAAAGAAAAAAGATTCCAGATGAAAAAGCTTAGTAGGATTAAAGAAACAGCAAAACAAAATTTAATTTTACGCATGATAAAAATGATTTTTAGTTAGATAAATTTTATATCATTTTTTAATAGAGAACAAGCCTTCATCCGAGAGATAAGGTTTTGGAAGGAGCTATAGTTACTGTCTCATTTAAACAGTAACTATAATTTTTCCGAATTGTTGATTGGATTCCAAATAGCGATGCGCTTCTACAATATCATCTAGCGCAAAAGTTTTGGCTATAATGGGTTTTAATAAACCTTTTGACAAGGCGTCTGAAATAAATTTTTTAGCTTCCTCTCTTCTTTTATCATGGCTTAAGACTTCAAAAAGGGTATAACCTCTCATAGTAAGTCCTTTTTGCAGCGATTCAAATAATGGAAATGGGGTGGGATCCTGGCTTAAAGCCCCATACTCGATAATAATGCCTTCTCTTGACATCCCTTTTGCAAGCGCAAGCACAGCTTTTCCGCCAACCGGGTCAAAAGCAATTCTAGCGCCCATGTTTTTTGTAATTTGATTTAATCGTTCCGTAAGATTTTCCTCATCCGTAACGATCACTTCTATAGCGCCCGCTTCAAGAAGCGCTTTTTTCTTCTTTGCAGTTCTTGTAGCTGCAATAGGAAGTGCCCCAACCAAGTTTGTTAATTGAATGGCAGCAAGTCCAACGCTGCTTGAAGCCGCTGGAATCACCACATAATCTCCTCTTTTTATTTTCGCTATTTCAAAAAGAGCTCCATAAGCAGTTAAATACTGCATCCAGCTGGCAGCGGCTTCTGCATAACTTAAATTGGAGGGGTGTTTAACCACAGAAATCGTCGGCACAAGGGCAAGATCCCCATACACCCCATACTTTTCCATCGAGCTTGGCGGCATGACACTTACAATGTCTCCTACTGCAAACTCTTTAACATCAGGACCTACAGCGTCAACAATTCCGGCAGCTTCGTAGCCAAGCTTAGAAGGCACATTCGGTTGAACAAGGTACTCGCCTTTACGGTACAGAGCTTCAGCGCGATTAAGTCCTATCGCTTTGACTTTCATGCGCAGCTCCCCCTTCCCCGGCTTATCCACTTCGATATTATCGATTTGCAGTACTTCCGGGCCTCCCATTTTATGAAAACGAACTACCTTTGCCATGAAACACCTCTTTTGTAACTTTAATTGGAATATGCGTAAAAGTTCCATTTTGAGAAAGAGATTCTTATTATTTTTAATAAGTCAAAAACTAAAGGAATTAATAATTAATTATTTTGAAATAAGCTCCCCTATCTTTTTTTAAAAAAATATTTATAACTCAAAAGAAATGTGTTACACACTCAATTTAGCCATGTTCAAAAAATAAAGGTATTTCGATGAAAGGCCACTTTCTTAAGAGCGTCCTAAGTTTCGGGTTAACCGCTTGCTTTTTTACCAATCCCTTAATTTCCCAAGAAAGCGAAGCTCCTCGTGGGAACAGCAATCTTGAGACAGCTTCTTCATCAAAAAAGAGCAAAAAGCCCAACATCGTTTTCATAATGACAGATGATGTAGGTTGGGGCGATCTTGGCTGCTATGGGGGCGGTGAGACAAGAGGTTGTAAAACGCCTCACTTGGACCGGATGGCTAAAGAGGGCTTACGCTTTACTAACTATTATGGACAAGCTAGCTGTACAGCGGGAAGAGCTTCTTTTATTACAGGTAGGATCCCCATAAGAACAGCCCTTTCGACCGTTCTAGCCCCGGGTGATTTAAATGGGCTTGAAAAAGAAGATCCTACTGTGGCTGAAGCTTTAAAAAAAATGGGCTATCAAACGGCTCAATGGGGCAAATGGCATCTAGGCGATCAACCTAAAAATTTTCCGACAGAACATGGCTTTGATGAAATGAAGTACATGCTCCCCTACTATGCCGGGGTTTATGCTTATGATTATTTGCCTCTACAGCCTGATTTTCCAATCCACGATGAAGAATTCATGGCTACCTGGAATAAAGTGGATTTAAGTCAATGGCAAGGAAGAGCCGGAGAGGCTCCCGTTAGAATGAAAAAGAAATTTACTTATGAAGATCTTGCCACAGTAGATGACATTATAAGAGAAGATGTCGTTAATTATATTCATAGCCATGCGAAAGATGAAAAGCCTTTTTTTCTCTATGTTTGTTTTATGAAAGTGCATAATCCCAATAATCCGTCTCCCAGATTTAAAGGCAAATCAATGGGCGGTGGGAACTATCTCGACTCCCTTATGGAGCTAGACGATAATTCGGGACAGGTTCTGCAAGCCATTAGGGATGCCGGGATAAGCGAAGATACTTTAGTTGTTTGGACAACCGATAATGGCGCCTGGATCGATGCTTGGCCGGATGCCGGTTATACCCCATTTAGAGGCATGAAAGGAACAAGCTTTGAAGGCGGCTTTAGATGCCCTGCCATTGTTTGGTGGCCGGGACATATTGAAGCCGGAGGGGTTGCCCATCAAATGATGTCGCATATGGACTGGTGGCCTACCTTCGTTAAATTAGCAGGGGGCACACCGCCGACACGGATCACTAAAGACAATTCAGGAAACGATATTGTTTTCGATGGCATAGAAAACAGCGATTATATTTTAGGCAAATCAGAAAAATCTAATCGTAACTCTTTTATTTATATCAATGACCTTTCCTTTGGCGGGCTTCGTATTAATAATTTTAAAGCTTTGTATACAGCCAAAGACACCTGGCTTGGACCAAACTTAAACCTTGCTTTCCCGTCCATCTATAATCTTTGGTGGGATCCCGGCGAATCCTATGATGTCACGTTTAATGGAGCCGCTCCAACAAGAGGCGACTTAAGGACTTCTCCCGGTAGGTTTGCAGGAGCAGACCATGGGTGGGTTGGTGTTTTAATTGAACCTGTTCTCAATAGATATTTTTCTGAAATTGTTAAATACCCGAACAGGCCAACCTTACCTGTCGCAGGCTCCGCCAATCAGCTTATTGATGCCGCCAATAACCCGACCGAGCTAAAAAGACTTTTTCTTCTGTTAGAACCCTCATCGCAAATCAAAAAATAATTATTAGGAGCACTTATAAAAGTGCTCCTTTTCTTTATCATTTCCATACATTCATTTAATAAGTTAATAATATTTCATTATTAATATGCTTGTTTATTTTTAAAAAAACTTTGGATTTTTATGTTTAGTGTTGGTTTTACAAAAGTAGAGCGTTGGCTTGATAAGGATCACCCTTGTTTTCCTGAATCTTTCGAAAGGCTTGCTGAGGGAGCTTCACTTTGTTTTGCTAAGCCTGCAAAAAACTATCCTGTCTTCAATTTAAGAAAGGCGCTTTCGGAAATTGAACCAAGTGAAGAACAACTTCTTTCCCAAATAACAAATGACTTAGCCACCTTTATGCCGCCCAATAAAAAATTGATAAAAAAATATTATGAGGGCGTCAAGTATTTCCCAAGAGAATTAAAAGATCGTTTAAATGAAGCCATTAATACAGCCTTTCTTCAAAAATTTGTTAAAAATCCAAGAGTTTACAATGAAAACGCGACAGAGAAACTAGTTCTCGATCATTTAGGCTATTCCTTGGATGAGTATAACGAGCGAGTCAAGTTAAGGGATGAAATTCGAAAACTTTCAATAAAAAAGCTCTTTTCAGATAAGCTTTCAACCTCTCCAAAACGCTTTCAAGGCAAATTTAGATATGCGGTACGAATTTTAAGGCTTAATCTAGCAGGGGTTGATAAAATTCATTCAGAATATGTAAGAGCGATTGTCCATCAAGTTCATCGATATAGGGAGCTCTTTGATGATGCGGCCGCAAATTATCCTTTGAAAGGCCTAAAAGGTTCTTCACCTATAGCAAAAAAAATAAGTACAAGCTTTAAAAAAGGAAAAATTCGAGCTTTACGAACCTTTGAAGTCGAAAATTTTCTAAAAATCAATCGGAAAAAAATTCATGAGCTTATGAAAGATAAAGACCTTTCCGCCTTTAAAGAAGAGATTTCTAATTTATGTCTCTCAAGCTTCAATGACCCAAGACTTAAGATTTCCAGGCATGAAACTATGGAAGTTCTTGAAGAAACTCTTCCGGAAATTGACTGGTTTAATAAGTATCAACACTTAATTACGATTGAATTTTGCCAAGGCTTTTTAGAGTCTTCGGAAGTCTCTGATGGTATGTGTTATGCTCTAACCTTAAGATTTGTCATCAACGCTCTTAAAAATCCGAATAGGGAAGACAAAGACTATGAAGCGGATATAGTGTTTCCGAACGACCGATTCCGTCAAAATGCTCACCACCTATTAAAAGGGTTCATTACTGATGAAAGCCCCCCTCCTCAAATCCCGAAAAAAATCTTAAAAGATTACAAAGAAGTTTATCACCCTCCTATTTCGAATACGGATGTTGAAAGTCTCAATTATTTAAACGGTGCCTACCTGCTTTTAATAAAAAGACATGCTCTTGGTCTTCAGATAGACAAAACTAATAGGAAATTTAGCTTCTATGACGCAAATTTAGGGATAGTAAGACTCAATGTAAACGATAGCTTTAGCGAAGAAGCAGCTTCCAAAAATCTACTCAATATTCTGCAAGAATATATTTTAGCCTTTGAAAAGAGAACTAAGCTAGTTTGTCCGATCGAATATAAAAACCAATCGAATTAATACTCGAAAAGAGTGGCCATATATTTTTTAGCAAGAGTAGAGGTCGGGTGTTCGATCACTTGATTTGCCGAACCCGATTCTAATATTTTGCCATCCGCTAAAAACAAAAGGGTGTCCGCAATTTTTTTTGCAAAATGAAGATGGTGGGTGGCTAGAATTAAATCTTGACCCTCTTTCTTAAGTTCTAACACAAGCTCTAGAACTTCCGCTGTCATAAGGGGATCTAGTTGAGAAGTCGGTTCATCAAGTAAGAGCATTTTAGGGCGCGGGGCTAAAGCTCGAATCAGGGCAATTCTTTGAACTTGGCCGCCTGATAGCTCGTAAGGCTTTTTGTACGCATGTTTTTCCATTTGAAAACGGTTTAAGAGTTCAAGAGCTCTTTTTTCCGCTTCTTCATTTGAAAAACCATGAACTCTATAAAGAGGCAGCACAATATTTTCTAAAGCAGTTAAATGAGGAAATAAGTTCCAGGATTGAAAAACAATCCCGAGCTTTCTTCTATAAGCCAAAAGCTCTTTTCTTTTGTAAACAATCGGGACATCATCAATCAAAATTTGGCCGCTATCAGGGTATTGAAGGCCTGAAATTAAACGAAGAAGCGTGGATTTACCGCTCCCGGATGGCCCGATAAGAACAAGGGTTTTACATTCCGGGATCAAAAGATTGAGAGGCCCTATGGCTTTTTGCGACCCAAAGAATTTTCTAAGCTGATTCAATTCAAGTTTCATATTGGAACTTTTTCTCTAAACGCTTGCTCCATAGGGAGATTGGCAAAGTTAAAATTAAATAGGCGAGTCCTAAGGGCAGAAAGATTTCAAGCGTGCTATAAGTCGCGCTATTAATTTGCTCCGCACTATGAGTGAGTTCATTAATTCCGATAACAGAAAGAAGGGAGGAGTCTTTGATAATAGATGCAAATTGGCCGGTAAGAGGCGGGATAACTTGTCTGATGGCTTGAGGGATAATAACAAAGCGGTAAGTTTGAAAAGGCGATAGACCGATGGCCATCGCGGATTCTTTTTGAGTTTTGCTAACCGCCTCAAGACCGCCCCTTATCATTTCTGCTATGTAAGCCCCATGGAAGATCGATAGGATGAAGACGCCTGCAATAAACCTATTTTCCAAACCTATTTGATGGGCAACGACATAGTAAAAAAATAAAATTTGAACAAGAAGCGGGGTCCCTCGAATAATTTCGATATAGGTTTGAGCCATCCCGACAAAAAAAGGCATCTTCGATCTGACAGCCAAGGCTGTTAAAAAACCTAATAAAAGACTTAACACCAGTCCGCCAAAAGAAATGGCTATTGTGATGAACCACCCCTTAATAAAAAGCTTTCTATAATTCCAAACGCTCTCCCACCCTTCGCTATTCCCAATGAAGGCAAAAAGTGCAAAAAGGATTAGAAGCGCAAAAAAAATTTGTAAAAGTGTTTTAAAAAGAGCCATAAATTAAAATATAAAGGGTATTTTTAATTTTTGAAAAGCTGCTTTTTGTTCTCTGAGATAACTATCTGCCAATCGATCAAACCCCCCGTCGCTTGTAAAATCTTTAATGAACTGATTTACTTTATTTAAAAGAGCCTCATTTCCTTTTTTAATTCCTATAGCCCAGCTCTCTTCATAAAATGGCTTTAAATTAGCTCTTAAAGTCATTGGATTTTTTTGCCAGTTAGTATAAACAGAAAGTTGATCGTAGATAAAAGCGTCCGCTTTTCCTTGAATGACCTCGAGAACACAAAGGGACTCCTTATCTAAAACTCGAATCGTGGCTTGGTTTAAATTCTTGAGGGCATATAACTCTCCCGTTGTGGCGGATTTAACTACCAAGACTTTTCCTTTAACATTCGCATCTTCTATATTTTCTACTGTGGATTTAGCATTGATAAGAAGAGAAAGGCCTGTTTTAGCGTACGGGATTGAAAAATCAATCGCTTTCTCTCTTTCTTTGTTAACAGTTAGAGAAGAAAGGATAAGATCAATCTTACCGGATTTTAAGGCTGGGATTAAGCCGACAAATGAAATATTTTCAATTTGAACCGGTCTATTCAAATACTCTCCAAGCTTTTTCGCAAGCGCGACACTTACCCCGCACGGCTCACCGTCTTGGCAAATCATCTCAAAAGGCGGATACGATAGCTCCATCCCAACTTTTAGGATTTCTTGTGATCCTGCGCGGCTAATAAACAAGAGAAATACGATAAGAAAAAACTTCATATATTCCTTAAAAATAAGGGCTTTAAATTATACTTTCGAGCAAACCATTAATTTAGCAACGAGTCCAAATTCGGTAAATAAAACTTGTATATAAAATAAACCCTCTATATCAAATAAAATTTTATTTAAATCGACTCCTATTCCGGATTTAAGCACTTGCACACCGGGCCTTGTGGTTTATGATGTGTCGTCCTTCTTTACCAATACCGTTGGCGCAACCCCTCTTGTGTTCTCGGCAACAGGTCTGCCGGCTGGATTTACAATTGATCCGGTTACCGGCATCATTTCGGGTAACAACCCAAATGATACGTTGACCTATGGGGTAACGGTTACTGCGACCAATAACTGCGGAGATACAAGTCAAAGCTTTGACATGACTTTCCCATGTCCTGCTCCGACTTCAACCCCGATACCTAATTTGAATGTTCCACTATTACAGGGAGACCCTTATAATTATAATGTGGCTCCTTACTTTACGAGTCCTTGCGGTCAGACGATCACTTTTTCGGCAGTGGGGCTTCCACCGGGATCCAGCATTAACCCGGCCACAGGCCTCATTAGTGGGACTGCGAACTTAAGTCAAACTTGGAATGTAACTGTGACAGCAACCACCATTTGCGGTCAAACAAGCCAAAGCTTCACAATGGACTTTAGTAGCAACTAATTAAATTAAAGGCCTTTTGTTTTCGAAGATGAAAACAAAAGGCCTTTTTCTCTTAAATAAAATGCCTTTCTATCGAGATGTTCGCCAAAGTTTTTTGCTAAGCGCGACACTTATCAGAGACTGCTCACTATTTCAGCCAATCATTCAAAAGCGGATAGAATAGCCTCATTCCACCTTTTAAGATTTCTTTGTGAATCAAAAAAGAAATACGATAAACGAGCAAATCCTTAATTTAGCAACGCGTCCAAATTTGGTAAATAAGACTTGGATATAAAATAAATTTTCTATATCAAATAAAATTTTGTAAAACGAAAATCATTATTTTAACCCCTGATTGGATATGATCTCACTTGTCTTAAGAACCCTTCTCTTATTTGCTTTTATTGGCTCGTTA
>NZ_CCEJ010000011.1 GCF_000750955.1 Criblamydia sequanensis CRIB-18
GTTCTCTGTAAGGGCTTTTTTTTGCCCTCAAGTTTTTTATATTTAGGCTATGAAGATTTTTTTTCACCTATTTTAATTAGTAAAAAAAAGTCTTCTTTCTTATATGTGAAGATTTTTCACTCTTAGATTAAATCGATCGAATATTTTTAGTTAAGTTTCCTAAGAAAAGGGATTTTTTTTAATTCGTTAAATACATCTTCAGAAATTTCAGCATCTGCGAGAAACTCTTTTGGATACGCGCCCCAACTTCCCCCATTCTTTATTAGAAATTTTATGATTTCCTGAGAGGCCCCTAGTTTAATGCACCATTCAATAATTCCTACTTCACCCCCAAGATAGGCGGGCAACTCTACATTGATAGGGGCTTTATGAGTGACTAAGGCTTGAATGGTTTCTAAATTGCAACCGGCTTGGATTGCAAGGGGAAGAATATAACTTTCTTGAGGGATAGACCTGGACATTTTTTTTAGTTTGCTAAGGGTAAATCGGAATGCGGCGTGTTTGGAAGTCAAACTTCTCTCATCGTTACAATAGGCATATATGGAGGATAGTTCAAACTCATTTTCCTCCTTAAACCAGTACGAAAGTTTTTTTTGCTTGATCGTGGGCTTTGAAAGGAGCGCTTCACTCACTCTTTCAATAGCTATTCTTAAAATAGATAAAATTTCTTTATTATTCTTTGGTTTTTCATAGCTTAGAGGAAAATATCCCGATACAAAATCAATCACCTCATGGATTTCTTTAAGAACTTCGTTATCTTTCGCGTTCCTTCGCACTCTTCCAAGAAGACTTTGAGCCAAGATAATAGCATATTCATTAGTCTTTAAGAGAAAGTTTACTATTTGATCAAAACGAAGGCAAACGAGGCGGGTAGTCTTCAGCTCATCTGGAGACAGATGAAAGAAAATCGCAGCTATTAGTTCATCTGGCACGACACTTGTATAATTTGGTGTTTCCATAATTATCCTTAAATTTTATTAACTAATTTGTTAATAACAGTAAGGAAAAATTATTATAACTTAAAAGAATGGTTGTGCCTGAAGCTCGGTGAGTTTATTCATTAAGGCTTCTTCTGAAAAAGGAAAAGCGGAGCCAAGCTTTAATTTTTCAGATCTCCAAAGACAAGATTGTTGATCAAGAAGAAACCCTTTGAAAAGGACAAGTCTAAGCGAGTCTATTGTAAGAGAGAAGTTCAAATGTCTTGAAAAAGCCTCTATAGTTCTTCTTAAGGTTAATTGAAAGGCGCTATTTTCTAACCCTTCTAAGGGTTTTGAATAAGCTATGACTGAATAAAAAACGTCATTTAACCCATGACGATGTAGAATTTTTCCTCGTTCATAAAAAAGGGATCTCATTTTTAAAAGAGAATTTTCTTTTGTTTTTCCAATAAGCAAAAATTGTCCTGACTCAGTAATCGTTAAAGAAGTTTCTCCATTAAACGAAATTTCGAAAGGGGGGCTATTTTCAATAATAGAGGGGGCGTAATCCATAAACGTCTTTTTTTCTGGCGACTTTGGTTTCCCCCTTTCTTCAAGAAGAGAACTAAAAAGTTTTTGAGGTTCTTTCTCTCTTTGTATCTCAATAAGAGTAGCGTGCACTTGAAAATCCGAATCATAAAGGACTAAAGCTTTTTCCAACTCAAAAATCACAAATACTTTTTTAATAAGTTCTTGGGCTTCCTGGATCAGATTTTTCATTCGAGAATCTTGAAAAGGAAGCCCCATGACAAGGGTCATCCCAGCATACAAACTTGCATAATTCTGGTTGGTTTTCTCAACCTCCTCTAGTTTAAACAAAGGCGTTTGAGATTGTGAAGAACTTTGTAAGATCTGCATGGATTTTCCGTACTATTAGAAAATTAATTATTAAAAATAGAATTTTTACTAGAAATAATAGAAAGCTATAACTCTATTGTTTTTTTATTGGGGATCTGGTCCTTCAAACCTTCTAAAATGAATGTCCTTTTTTGTCTTTACTCGCAAGCCGAGCTTATGACTTATCAGAAATTTATACAAAAATCAATCGCAGAAAAGCATTATTAGAGTTTTAGCTTTTGGTGCTGCAAGAGATTTTCTAATTAAAACCAATCCCGATCTTTTAATTCATTTAGAGGGGTTAGAAGAAATAGGTGAGGAGACTCATCGAGAAGTCTGATATTTTTGTCCCAGGTTTTGGATCCGCTATTTAATTGGAGATTTTAAAGAAAATAACCCAAAAGTTGAAAATTTTTCAATTGGCTACTATGAGCCTTTTCAATCTTTTCAAGACCATGCGTTTGCAAACAGACTTTTCCAAAGAGAAGAACCCATTTCTCTTGATGCTCTTTTAGACCCATGCTTTGGAAAGGTAAAAAATTAGACAAAGCTATTCTTACTATATACTTGGCAAGGCATGCCCAAATAAATTTCAATATTCAAAAAAGGCCTGCAGCTTTTGTTGTAATCATTTATCAGATGGAAAAATGTTCCATAAAAGAAATGACTTGGATAACTTTCTTAAAAAGCCTTAAGCAAAATCGAAGAATGTCTTTTTACAGGAAATCTATTTGAAGCAAGGACCGGGGCTTTCTCATCATCATCAAATAAATCATCCGGACTTGTATTGGCTGTATTGACAATCAAATACCATCGTTGGCCCTTTGGGGGCTGTGGGAGTTGTGCTTGCGTGTCTGTTTCGCAAGCATTAAAAGCCGCATAAAAATAATGACCGTTTTCACGATCATCTTTAAAAGTACAGGCGATAAATTTGGTTTCCTCTTCCCAGTTAGGAAAGTAGGGTTTTTTACTATGCCAATCAACATCTTCATTGGTTAGAAAACGACCCATTCTAAAAATAGGGTATTTTTTTCGTAAGGAGATTAAGCCTTTATAAAAGCGATAGTAATCTTTTTTAGCTTCAAGCTCATCCCAAAGGAACCAATTAAGATCATTATCTTGACACCAACTATTATTGTTGCCATAGCGAGTATGACCATATTCATCTCCCATAAGCAACATGGGAACGCCTTGCGACAGCATTAAAGCAAGGTGGAAATTCTTCATTTGACGAAGGCGAAGCCTTAAAATTGCGGGATCTTTGGTTTCACCTTCAACCCCTGAGTTCCAACTTAAATTATTAGGATTACCATCCCTATCATCTTCCCCATTAGCAGAGTTATGTTTTTGATTATAGGAAACAAGGTCTCTTAGCGTGAAACCATCGTGGGCAGTAATGAAATTTATCGATGCTTTTGGAGATCTATTCCCAAAAATATCATCCGATCCGCAAAACCGTCTCGCAAAATCGCGGTTGACACCTCTATCCCCCTTGATAAATCGCCGCATGGTATCGCGGTATTGATCATTCCATTCACTCCATCTCTCTTCATCAGGATTAAATTGACCAAGCTTATATAAACCCTGGACATCCCACGGTTCTGCGATTAATTTTGTGTCTGCAAGCAATGGGTCTTCACTGATCTCTTCAATAAGTGGAGATAGCCCCAAAGCTTCTCCTTTAGTTCCCCGATTCATGATGGTCGCTAAATCAAATCGAAAACCATCCACATGCATTTCAGAAACCCAATAATGAAGGCAATCAATGATCATTTCACGAACAATCGGGTGATTGGAATTAAAAGTATTTCCGCATCCTGTAAAGTCCATAAATTTGGATCTTGAGTCCAGCATGTAATAAACAGGTAAGTCGATCCCTTTAAAGGAAAGGGTTGGCCCAAATTCGTTTCCTTCGGCGGTGTGGTTGAAGACAACATCCAAAATGACTTCAATCCCATTTTTATGCAGTTCACGAACCATAGTTTTAAATTCTTTAACGCATGAAGCAAAATCTTTCGAAGCTGCATATCGGCTCATCGGGGAAAAAAAGTTTACTGTAGAGTAGCCCCAATAGTTAAATAGCCTTGACCCGTTAAAGATATTATAGCGTTTAAACTCGCACTCGTTAAATTCGTGGATCGGAAGAAGCTCAACGGCATTGACACCAAGATCTAACAGGTAAGGGATTTTCTCGATAATTCCAAGGTAGGTGCCTGCATCTTTGACATTGCTTGAGGAGTGTTTTGTAAACCCTCGAACATGCATTTCATAAATAATTGTTTCTTCCATCGGGATTTTGAGAGGCTTATCATTTTGCCAATCAAAAGAGGGGTCTTTTAAAATGCACCCAAGAGGCTGATAGGGAACTTTATCATCCCCCCATTCCTGTCTTGCAAAAACAGCTTTGGCGTAAGGGTCTAAAACAGGGGTTTCGACATTTTCATAAAATTTTGTATATCGGCCTTTTTGTTTAATCTTAAAAGCATAGCAGCTATTATCCGGAATATTTGTGATAAAGGTATGCCAAACATCGCCTGTTTTGTTATTGTTTCTATCGAAAACAAATTCGCCAATGACTTTTCTTTCTAAATCATAAAGCAGCAAGGTTACTTCTTCAGCATGCCTTGAATAAAGGGCAAAATTGACACCGCCTTCTTGAGAGCTCGCCCCATAGGGAACAGGATTTCCCTCGGATTGGATCATTTCCGCCATATTTTAAAGTCCCTAATTTTCTTAGATATCTAACATATCAAAAGTTTTTTTCATAATCGCAATTTATTTACCTATTTTTTTTTAATTGAGCTATCGTGAAGTTACTTAAAGCTACCAAAAATAAGTTAAATTTAAGCGGTTTATATTTAAGAGGTTGTTTTGCATCGCGTGCCTGTTTCAACCTATCGTTTACAGCTAAACTACCTATTTGGCTTAAGGGACTGTTTGGGGTTACTGGATTATTTTCAGGAACTTGGGGTTGATTTCCTCTACCTTTCTCCTTTGTTTGCAGCTCGGAAAAAAAGCTTGCATGGTTATGATGTCGTTGATTTTTCAAGTATCAATTCAGAAATCGGGTCAGAAGAAGACTTAAAAAAACTCTCGGAAGAATTAAAGAAAAGAGAGATGGGTCTTCTTCTTGATTTTGTCCCAAATCATATGTGCGTAGAAAGCTTAGATAATAAGTGGTGGCAAGATATCCTTTTTCGGGGTGAAAAATCTATTTACTCAAAAGTGTTTGATATCGATTGGCAATCTGAAAAAAAGGAACTTAAAGGTAAAGTTCTGGTTCCCTTCCTCGGGATTCCTCTAGAAAAAGCATTAGAGAAAGGGGAAATTGAGGTTAAGACTTTCGATAATACTCCAAAACTTTGTTATTTTGAGTCTCAATACCCCATTTGTGAAGAAAGCACTCCCTTTTTAAAAGCCTTTCCCGAACTTGTTTTTCGCCAACATTATTTGCTTTCAGATTTTCATCGAGGCTTTGTTGATCTTAACTATAGAAGGTTTTTTTATATTACTGATTTAGCAGCTCTTAGGGTGGAGGTGCCGCAAGTCTTCGATGCGGTTCATGAAATTCTCTTTAAGTGGATAGATAAGGGTTGGATTCAGGGTTTAAGAATAGATCACATTGACGGACTTTATGATCCAAAGGGTTATGTTAATAAATTAAAAGAAAAAAAAGACATTTATCTTGTGGCAGAAAAGATTCTTGGCTTTAAAGAAAAGCTCTCAACAGATTGGTCGTTTAGCGGTACCACAGGCTATGAATTTTTAGCTCAATCTCAAACGCTATTTTTAAAAAAAGAAAATAAAAATGCCATTCTTGAAACCTATCAAACCTTTACAAATGATTTTAGCTCCAAAGAAAAGATTGAAAGAGAGTCTCGCAAATTTGTTTTAGACCATCCTTTTCAATCTGAAGTGAATAGACTGATCAAAGAATTTAGTGCCTTGGATCTTGGGATTGACAATAAAATGGCTCAAGAAATTATTATGGAGCTTCTTTTATCCTTTCCGATCTATCGAACCTACCTAAGAAAAGGGGATTATCAGGAAGAAGACATGGCTATTTTGAAACAGGTGCTTAATGAACTTGAGAAAAAGTTTTTGTCACTTCCAAAAAAGCAATGGGAAGCTTTTAAAAGTTGTTTTCTAGACCAGGAAAAAGCTGAAAATGCTTTTGTCATGCGCTTTCAACAAACAACCCCCTCTGTTATGGCAAAAGGGATTGAAGATACGGCCATCTACCGATTTTTTCCTTTACTATGCTTATCGGAGGTGGGCCTTTCTTATGACTATTATGGCCAGGATAAAGATGATTTTCATGAACATAATCTTTGGGTGAATAGCTCGTTCCCAAACTCTCTTTTAGCCACTTCAACCCACGACAGCAAATATTCTGCCGATGTCAGATGCCGTTTATCGGTTTTAACCGAGATTCCTGAAATTTGGAAAGAAACCCTTTTTTCCTTCTCTGAAATGAGTGCGGGATATAAGAAAAATGGAACTCCGGACAAAAGGGAAGAGTATTTTATTTATCAGACGTTAATTGGCCTTTGGCCCTTACATGATCTCAAAGAGGATGAATGGCAATTTTTTCATGATAGGATTTGTCAATTTCTACAAAAAGCTATGAGGGAAGCTAAGCTTAAAACTTATTGGATTGAGCCTAATTTAGTTTATGAAAATGAAATAGAACAGTTTGTCAGCAACCTCTTACGGGACAAAACGTTTAAACAATCGGTTTATTCCTTTGTTCGAAAAATTGAAACGGCGGGCTTACTCAACTCTCTTTCTTTATTAGTATTAACACTAACCTCGCCCGGTGTCACAGATATTTATCAAGGGAGCGAAAGTTGGAATTTTTCTTTAGTCGATCCTGACAATCGCCAAAAGATAGATTTTAATAAGCTTAAAGATTCCCTTTCTGAAATTTTTAAAGTGGAAAATTTCGATCCCAAAAACCTCATAGGTGACTTAGAGAGCGGCAAAATCAAACAGTATCTTTTAAAAAAAGGGCTTCATTTTAGAAAAAAGCAGAAGGATTTATTCTTAAAGGGATCCTACATTCCATTAACGCTTTCCGGCTCTAAGGCAAATCAAGCGCTTTCTTTTTTAAGAAAAACTGAAGAGAAAGCTTTTATTACGACAGTTGGCAGGTTTTTTCAGAACGAATCTGATCCTTTAAAAATGGATTGGGAAGATACGGCCATCATTTTGCCGCAAGAAGAAAGCCATGCCTCTTTTAAAGGTCTTTTTTTTAATGAAGAAATCGAAGGGAATAAACTCTATTTGAAAGATCTTTTTCAATTACTGCCAGTCTCTATTTTAGAGAAGAGCTTTCAAAAGAAGTAAACTTCTTTTGAAAGCAATTTTTTAGCCTATTAATTGAGAAAGAGTTTCCTCTTTCAAAAGCTCTAATATCGCTTTTGCAATATGAGGATGGTAATCCTTGACAATCTCTTTTCCTTTCAAACTGACAATAAATCTAACAACAAAATTCTCCCACCGTTTTGAGAAATTTTTACCTTTAGACGGAAAAATTTTTCCAATAAGCTCAGAAAATATGTCCTCTTTTGAAAGCATTTTCTGTAAAACCTCTTTGACTTCGGGAATGGCATCTTCAATATTTTCTGAGTTAGAAATTACGGTTTTAATAATCTCTACATCCTCATCAGTTAGAATATTTTTTATAGCTTCAATAGCTTCTCGTTTACTCAATAGAATAATCAATTTATCAAATAACGAACCGCTGCCTTCCATAATTTTCTCAAACCTTTGAGCAAATTTTTTTAAAGAAGAAGGATCCCTTTTTTCTAACAGGGGTTCTCTTTGCTCAAAAATACGACAAACAGTGTTCATTAAGTTTATAGCAAATCTTTTTCCGGGGCATTCTATGGAAACTGGCCTAGGCCTATCTAAAGCAGCTTCAACTTGTTCAAGAAATTTTTCAGGGTCGATTTCTTCGCCAAATCCTTTTGCAATAGCAAAATCCATATTACCTGCTTCCCAAGGAAGCGCTTTATTGGCTTCGCCGTTAAATAAGGTGTAGATTTTGCTTGCGATAGCTTCATTAACAGTTGATCCGCCCGGCTTTGAAATCAAAAGGTTACCCATACGCATTAAAGCCGCAATGTATTCCCCGTCTTTTCGTCCAAGGGCATGAACTGCAACATTAGGGTTAGTGTGGCCTTCACAGGCTTTTATTGTGGATTCCTTTTTTTCTTCACCACCGCATAGAGCAATGACATGAACTTTTTCCTTGAAAGAGTTTTTGTGGTTAGCGATAGCTTTGGAGTAATCTTCAACAGCAGTCCCAACTCCTTGAGCACCCATCATAATAAGAACTACCTTATCCTCTTCTCCAATTCCAAGTTCGAGACGAATTTCATCTATTTTTTCCTGCATGTCTTTTGTTTTTTTTCCAAAAGCTTCCCGAAGTGGATAGCCTATAATCTCAAAATTTTCTTCATCGAATTGAGAACTTAGCGGTCCTGTTATTATTCTGTCAGAAAAAGGAAGACCGATGTGAAAGTCTTTCCCCGGGTTCTCTATGCCTCTAAAAAAGTGTCTTGCTTCGATGTCTGTTGTTAAAACGAACATGGGGATGCCGGCTTCTTTTGCAATTTCCCAAGTCATCCTATTTGCGATAGGAAATACACTGATAATGAGATCAGGTTTAAATTTTTCAATTTGGTCTATTAATACAGGTCTAACTTGGATAGGGGCTGCCGTAATTTCAGCGATGGGCTGAAGATAGGTTAGGACTTCAAGCATCCCGAGGTGTCCGCCCTTTTGAAAGGTATTAAACAGTTCATTGCCGCCCATTTCATCAAAAGAATGGTCAATTTTTACTTTAAAAAATTCTCCAAGTGCTTTTTTCACAGCCTCAGCTGATGCTAAGTGGCCGCCGCCGCCGCCGTTTGTCAAAACTAAAATTCGTTTTTTTTCATTTCCGAAGAAATCATACCATTTTTTAGAGGAGGGGTCCCAGGTATTTAAGGTTTGCATCTCTATAATTTCGGAGCCTAGGCTTAGAGTTGTTTCTAAGGCTTCTCCTCCAATCTGGTTTAAATTTTCACCATTTAAACTTCTTCCAATTAGGTTTGTAAAAGAAGAAGCAGCTTTTAAGACAAAATCATTAATCATATGTATTATCTTTGTGTTTTTTTATTAATTAACACACAAATTATAATAAACATCTTTAAAGATTGTATTAATATTTTATTTTATTTAAAATAATTATTATTAAATAAATTAATTGGAATAGTGTTACAAAATTGGGAAGAAAAGGGGGAGTTGAATGCCCGGGGTAGAAGCCTTGACCCCCGGAGCAAATGAGTAAAAAATTATTCCGAAAGCAACTGTTCGGCTATTTCCTTAGCTAATTTTCCATCTACAGTATTATTGATCTTCATGATGCTTTTCATAACAAAGCCAAGATCTTTTTTTGTCTTAGCTTCCGAATCAATAATCGCCTGTTCGACAATTTTTCGAGTTTCCTCGGGAGAGGGGGTTTTGGGTAAAAATTCCTGAACGATTTCGATCTCGCTTTTTAAGCGTTCGACAGCTTCTCTACGATTAGCAGAGTCTGATAGTTCCATAGCTTCTTTTAAACTGCCCAAATAAGTTTTAAAAAGTTTTATCACTTCGCTATCCGGAAGATTGCCCCTAGCATCGACAGTTAATATTTTAGACTTCAGCATGCGTAAAGTGTCGAGCCTTAATTGATCACGGTCTTTCATGGCTTGTTTGATATCTTCATTGATTTTTTCTATGAGTGTCATGAGCGTTCCTTTTATTAGTTTTTTTAAGGTTTATGTTCAAATGCCTTCAACAGCTTAAATAGCCTTATCATTTTTTCCCTAACCCAAAGTTTAGATTCTAAAAAAATTTCAGTAACAAAAAAAGATGGTTTGAATAACTAATTTATTTGATTCTTTAATGATTCTTAATGAATTTATTTTAAAATAAAAAGATAATTTAACAAAAATTAGAGATTTATATGCTGGATAATTCACTCGTCAATCCCTCTTTAACTTCTGAAAAATACACCAAAAAATTTAACTATTATGCGACGGCCCTTTGTAGTTATAAAGGAAATGATATAAGAATTTTTAAGTTTGATTCTGAGGATTCTATAGACCTAAATGGCAAAGTGGTAATTCAGATAGAGAAAATTACATTAAATAAGGCGCTTGAGAAGCTTAAAAAGAATTATGAAAAACTTTCTGAAGAGAAAAAGAGATCCTCGGAGGTAGCTGATAAAGTTAATAGAGTCCTTGAAAATAGCTACCTTAGAGGGGATAAGAGGCTTTCCTTCTTTGAACCTATTTTTAATCTTAAAGCTGAAGACTCTCTTCTTTTGAAACAACTCTTGGAAAATTTAAAGCTTAAAGAAGAAGAAACTTCTTTTTCAAAAGACGGTTTAAATTTTAGCAGCTATATCTTAAAGAACTCTCTAGTTTTAAAAATGATAGACTCTGATAAAACCGAAATCTGCTTCAAATTATATCCAAAAGCTAATGGCAAAGTTGAAATTATAGCCAAAGGTGAGCAAAAGAAAGTTTTAATCAAAAAATTAAAAATAGAGGGAATTTATGATGAGCTTGTGCCGGCAATTAAACAAGCGATGAAATCCGGTGTGATTGACGCCATGAATAACTCTTTGTGCGTTAGACTCGGGTTCACAAAAAATGAAATCCTTATGGATAAATCAGGGATTGAAATAGAGGTTCAGCCAAAATCTGAAATTCTGTCTTTTGCGCTAAGAAGAAATGAAAAAGAAACTTCTTTTACATTGATAAGAAGCGATAATGCAGTCTTCTTAAAAAAAGAACCGGAAGGTAAAATAATTTACCAAACTTTTTTTGAAAAGCTCACGCTTGAAAATATCCTTAAAAGGATGACTCAAGAATTTGATTGGAGTGAAGAGGCTCTTAAGGGAGAAAAAGAAGATGAGCATGAAAAAATCGCTTCCGATAAATTATTTTCTCTTATGGGAATTAGAAAAAACTCATTTGTTTCCTATGTCGATGGCATTAAAATAGGATTTTTTAAATTAGACGAAACTATAATTGCAATTAATGCCGAGTCTAAATTTGGAAAGCAGGGTCCATTTTTTGTATTGACTTTTGCTAAAGGAAGATTAGATCTATTTGATGTTACTACAAGAAGCCTCGTTTACAGGACTTCCCTTCAAGATTTTGATTTAGAGAAATTAAAACAAGTAGTCGCTTGCAACTCAAACATTGTCGATTCAAAAGACCTATTTGAATCCTCTGTTCTCAGGATGCTCGGTTCTATGGAGATAACTAAGAAAAAGCTTATAAAAAAGACGGTAGAACTAAGCATAGACCCGAAATCACGAGTGGGCGACTATAAAAAAGAGGGATATAGAAAAATTTATGCTCTCTTAGATGCCTATAAAGTAAGAGATAAAATCAAATTAGATGAATCGATGACGGTAGGGGAACTTTTAACAAAAATTAAAAAACTTAAAAAAAACGGTCTAACGGACTCTGTCGGTTTTAAAGCGATGAAATTGGTATTGGATGAATCCCTTTTAGCCAATGAAGCTCTATCCTTAGATGATAAGTCTCTTTTAGAAAAACTGATACAAAGAAACAAAGAACAGAGAAAAATCCAAAAAAAACAAGAGACTTTATTCGAAAATTGGGAAAAATATAAATCGACTTCCGATATCAAAGATAAGAAACATTTCCAGAAAAATAAATCTAGCCTTACTGAAAAAGTATTAGAAGAAGTACTTCGCCATGAAAATGAAGAGGTCGGAGTTCTTATTTCGACCGGATGGAAAGGTCATCATGTGAATGTTGAATGCCTTTATGAAAATGGCACCTATAAAATTATTATTGCAAATGCGGGGGATGGTTCTGAAACAAATAGACAAGTTTATGAAGCAAAAGGCCGTCATAAAACCCCTAGGTTAAATAAGAAAAAAGGAATTACCGTAAAAATCTTTGAAACAAAAGACAGGGAAATTTTTAGAAAAACATTAGGCAATGTTTTGGCCTTCGAAGGGGTTTGTTCTAAGAAGAAGGTTGAAACTAAATTTGATGCTCTCTTTGATGGTTTAACTCTTGTGGAAGATTATTCCATCCCTCCAAGGCCATGGCAGACGACATCAAACTGTGTGGTTCGAAATCAACAAGAGTCTATATTTTATATTTGCCAAAGAAATGATAGGGTGTCTCTTGCAAACCAACTCCAAAAAAATTTAGAAAAGAATCTAATCAATAGAGCGGCCTTAGTGGAATCTGAGTACCCTTCTTTGAAAGATGGGTTGGAAGCGCATAAAAAAATTCAGATTGAGCCTTTACGAAAAGGCTCTTGCACTATGGTTTTAAAGGACCATAGAAAAGATACGGTGCATTACATCCCCCTTGGAAATGGCATCAAAATGGTTCTTGGAAGAAAAGGGGATATGCGTGTTTCGGATTATAAAAAATCAATTTCAAAAAGGCATGCTGTTTTAGAAGAGAAAAAAGGAAAGTTTCTTCTCTCTCTTCATCCGAAGAGCCATTCGGAAGCAAGAGTTTATATTCACAGAAATGACAAAAAAATAAGTCTCAAAAAAGAGAGCAAGGTTAAAAAGATACCTCTTAACAAAGGGGATATTCTTTACTTTAACCATAAAGCTCAATTTTTGATAGTTTAACCGATTGATGCAGAGTTATTTTGAGACGGCATTCATGATAGCCAAAAGATCTTTATCGCTCGATATTTCTTCGACACTTGGCTTAAAGCGATAACACCAATTCGGATAGGAAAAATCGGCAGGGTTATTAATCCGCTCTTTGGAAGGGTCTTTTTTTGAAAGATGAGGAACAAAAGAAAGATATTCTTGCAAAAGATTGATGTGAAAAAGACTGGAACTTTTGTGGCTTGCTTCTAAAATTTGAAAAAGCAGATTTTCTGAGCTTTCGCTTAAGTCAAGATGTTCATCATGGCAGTATCTTTTAAAGTCATGAGGATGTGCTATTGCCCAGCCTTTCAAAGTCTCTGTGTCATGAGTCGACACCGTCGTCATGCTGATTTTAGAAAAAGAATTCAAGGGATGAAACTTTCCATGCAAGCCTTCTCTTTCCCATCTTAAAACCTTTGTCCCGGGTATTCCAAGATTTAAAAGAGCTGCCCTAACGCTATCCGGAACAACTCCTAGGTCCTCAGCTATGGGAAAAAGAGGCGATGCTTTTAAAAACTCAGATAAAATTTTTGTCCCCGTCGGAATCCAAAGCGATTCATCAGAAGGCAAGAAAACACCTTTTGTTGCCGGATCGCCTTTATTAATGGCCCAAATGCGAAATAATCCGACCAAATGGTCTAAACGATATATATGATAAAACTCGCTTGCGATTTTAAGTCTTTTTTTCCAAAAATCTAAAACTTTTTCAAATTTGTGTTCCCAATCATAAACAGGAAAGCCCCAGTATTGACCTTCTTCTGAAAATTGATCCGGAGGCGCTCCTGCGACTTTTCCTTTAATAAAGAGATCTTCATTTTCAAGGACATCGGCACTATCAGAGGAGAGAAGAATCGGGATATCCCCCTTGAGAAAGATTTGATTTTCTTCGGCGTATTCCTTCACTTGTTTTAATTGCTTAAAAGAAAGGAATTGCAAAAACGAAAAGAAATCCATTTCCTTTTGAAGGTTATTTTTATTTTTTTTAATTAAGAGCCATTTCTCGCGTTCAAAAACACCCAAATGCTCTCTTGCAGCTCTATATAAAGCGTAAGATTCAAGCCATGAAGAATGGTTTTGAGTGAATTTAAGGTATTCGGGCGAATTTGAAAGGGATGGAAAACATTTATCGAAGTATTCTTTTAAAAATTGAGTTTTTAGTTTTGCAACCTTTTCATAATCAATTATTTCTTTTTGCCAACCCGGTGGAAAGATCGGGTAGGGAGGATGCAAGTTTTTTAAAGGAAGGTCATGCAAGGATAAATGAATGGGGTTTAAGCCATTGGCAGTTAAAGCGCTGTAAGGGCTAGGAAGGCCTCCTGTATCGTTAAGTGGAAGCAACTGAATGACATCAAATTTTGTTCCTTTTAACCAATCGATAAGAGGGATTAAGTCTAGAAACTCGCCGATGCCTGAGCTTTTCTTGCTATGGAGAGAAAAAAGAGGAAGGACTATTCCATGGTGGGGACGAAAGCCGACTTTTTGCCATTGCTTTTTTGAAGGCAAGTTAGAAATTGGATCTGAGACCATTTCCTTTAACTCTTTAAAGTTCAAAACTTTTAAAATTTGTGTTCTATCGTGTTTAAATTAAACTTTATTCTAAAAAAACTTTTGAGTTGAATTAAAAAAGTATAAATATTTATTTATTTAAAAATAAGCTATTTATACACAAAAAACCTTACTCATGGTGCTAAGTTATGTCTAACGAAAAGAGTAGAAGCATTGCTTATTTCTCTATGGAAATTGCTCTAGAATCAGCTATGCCTACTTATAGCGGCGGTTTAGGCGCCCTTGCAGGGGATACAATACGTTCTGCAGCAGATCTTAGAGTACCTATGGTTGGGGTTAGCCTTCTTTATAGAAAAGGGTATTTCTTTCAGATCTTTGATGAAGAGGGCAATCAATCGGAAAAGCCTGCAGAATGGGTGATTGAGAATTTTCTTATTAAAACCCCGGGCAGGGTCACCCTTAATTTAGAAGGGCGAGAGGTTATAATTGAAGCCTGGAGGTATGATGTCCTCTCAGCGCATGGTTTTGTGATTCCGGTATATTTTCTTGATACCGATGTAGAGGGTAATGATGAAGAAGATCGAGTCCTTACCCATAAGCTTTATGGTGGAGATGCAAGGTATAGATTATGCCAGGAAGCCATTCTCGGCATGGGCGGGGTCCGTATGCTCCGTAATTTGGGCTACAACAATCTTCATACTTTTCATATGAATGAGGGCCATGCAAGCTTATTAACTGTCGAGTTATTGGAAGAATCCGCAAGACAAGAGGGAAGGTCTGAAGTTGATCAAGCAGACATTGACAAAGTAAGAAGAATGTGTGTTTTTACAACCCATACGCCTGTCCCAGCAGGCCATGATCAGTTTCCCTTAGAGCTTGTAAAAGAAGTCTTAGGCCAGCGCGAAATCTTCGAGCTAAAAAACGTCTTTTGCCATGAGAGCATGCTCAATATGACCTATTTAGCCTTGAATTTAAGCGATTATGTCAATGGTGTGGCGAAAAGGCATGGTGAAATTTCAAGGTTAATGTTCGGCGGCTATGCGATCGAGGCCATCACAAATGGCGTCTACGCACCTTTTTGGGTATCTCCTCCTTTTCAGGAGCTTTTCGATCGTTATATCCCAAATTGGAGGGATGATAATTTTGCTTTTCGCTATGCCTTAAGCATTCCTTTAGAAGATGTTTGGCGCGCCCACTTAGAAGCGAAAAAATTGCTTGTCGATTATATCGCTCGGAAAACAAACATTGCTTTAGATATGCATGCTTTCACGATTGGCTTTGCAAGACGGGCGGCAGCTTATAAAAGAGGTGATCTTCTTTTTTATGATATCGAACGATTAAAAAAAATTGCTAGATACCATGGCAAAATTCAGATTATTTATGCCGGCAAAGCGCACCCAAATGATAAGGAAGGAAAAGAGCTCATCAGGCGCATATTTAAAGCAATGGATGAGCTGAAAGAAGACATTAAGGTCGTTTATCTCGATAATTATGACTTAAAATTGGCAAGACTATTAACGGCCGGATCTGATATTTGGCTAAATACGCCGAGAGCTCCGATGGAAGCCTCGGGAACAAGCGGCATGAAAGCTGCCTTAAATGGGGTTCCCTCGCTAAGCATTTTAGATGGCTGGTGGATAGAAGGGTGCATAGAAAATATCACCGGATGGGCGATCGGAAAGGCTCCGAACGGAGATGATTTTGATTTTGAACAAAATGGCAATTCAGAAGATCAAGAGGACGCGATTTCTCTTTTAGATAAACTTGATAATGTTATTTTGCCCATGTATTACGGCGATAGGGAAGATTTTATTCATGTTATGCTAAATGCTATCGCCTTGAACGGCTCTTTTTTTAATACGCAGAGAATGGTTCAACAATATGTTCTTAATGCCTATTACAGGTATCGAGCCCTTGCTGACTGATCCACATTTTTGAAGCCTTCATTTCTAAGTCTGCAAGATAAGCATTCTTCGCAGCTTAAGCCCTCTTGGCTTGGTGAATAGCAGCTGAAAGATAGTTCTATGGGTGCTTTCAGTTTTTTTCCAAGCTGAATGATCTCGCTTTTATCCAGATGAACCAATGGCGTGCAAAGCTTTATCGGTTTTCCGAGATTGGCATTTTTTGAACCTATATCTAAAACCTTTTGAAAGGCCGAAATAAATTCGGGGCGGCAATCGGGGTAAGCATTGTAGTCCAATTTGTTGGCGCCATAGTGAATCTCATTTGCGTCTATGGTTTCTGCAAAACCCATGGCAAAAGCAAAAAACAGGGTATTTCTTGCAGGGACATAAGTCGTCGGAATATCATTTACTTTTAATTCTTTTATCTCACGGCTTACCTCGCCATCTCCTATAAGACTAGACCCCCTGAAACAATCATTTGGCAGCTTTAGCGTTTTTATTGTTAAACCATAATGAGAAGCTATTTTTTGAGCCGAACTAAGTTCGACAATGTGCCTTTGGCCATAATCAAAGCTTAAGAGGAAAACTTGTTTTTTTTCTTCGAGGGCCTTGGCAAGTAAAACAGTCGAATCAAGTCCGCCGCTGAAAAGAATAATCGCTTTCATACCCCTTTAGTATCCTTTGACCAGATAAATTTATGGATTTGAAGATTAAGCCTTACCGCGATTTTATCTCTTTTTATCCAATCTATCAGCAGTTTTGAATCCAGCTCATCGTGGACAGGAGAGAATAGCGGCTGTTTTTCTCTTTCAAATAGACCGAATTTTCGACAAATATCCAAAGAATAGCGATAGTCAATTTCGTCTTTGATCACGAATTTAACTTCATCATTATTTTTTAGATGGTTGAGGTTTGAGAAAAGATTTTTGGACTCCATTCCGCTTCCGGGGCATTTGATATCAAGAATGATAGCGACTTTTTCAGGTACCCTTTGAGTGCAAAGCGAACCGCTTGTTTCAAGGGAAACTATATAACCAAGGTCTATTAACGCTTGCATTAGAGGGTAAACGTTTTCTTGAAGCAATGGCTCACCCCCTGTGATACAAACCCATTTTAAATGGTTTTCTTTCACTTGTTTTAGAATTTCTTCGAGGCTATAGGCATCTCCTCGGCCAAAAGAGTAGGGAGTATCGCACCATGTGCATCTTAAATTGCAGCTTGCGAGCCTAATAAAAGTCGTTGGAAGACCGCTAAAGCTTGTCTCTCCTTGCACGCTTCCAAAAAGTTCAATAAGTCTTAGTGTTTTTGTATTGGTTTCCATACAAGATCATTTTTTAAAAAAAGATATTGTAAATCATTCACCAATAATAGAAAAGAAATTAGAAAGAGAGAAAGCTAGAAAGTAAACAGTAAAATTGGCAAATTTTAAAAAAAGCAAAGAAATAATTTAAAGGGGTAAACAGCATGGAAAAAAAGCTGATGAGGGTTGCGGTAACCGGGGGCGCCGGTCAAATTGCCTATAGCCTTCTTTTTCGAATTGCCTCAGGGGAGCTCTTTGGTAAAGATCAGCCTATTGCTTTGCAAATTCTCGAAGTTCCGGAAGTTTTAACTCAACTTGAAGGAGTTAAGATGGAACTTGAGGACTCAGCCTTTCCTTTGCTCAAAGAAATTACAATAGGGAGCGACCCTTATACGATTTTTGAAGAGGTGGAATGGGCCATTCTGATTGGGGCAAAACCAAGAGGACCAGGAATGGAGAGAAAAGACCTTCTTTTGGAAAATGGTAAAATTTTTGTTGAACAGGGTAAAGCGTTATCAGAGTCAGCTTTAAAAGACGCTAAGGTTCTTGTAGTTGGAAACCCTTGCAATACGAATGCCCTTATCACTCTCGACAATGCGAGGAATCTAAAAAAAGAACATATTTTTGCAATGACCGCCCTTGATCAATCAAGAGCTGAAGGGTTTCTTGCAAGTAAAGCGAATGTTGGCGTCAGTGAAGTTAAGAATATGACGATTTGGGGCAACCATTCCTCAACCCAAGTCCCCGATTTTTATAATGCTAAAATTCATAGTAAAAGCGCAGCCGAAGTAATTGGCGATGAGGCGTGGTTAAAAGATGTTTTCATCCCAAAAGTGCAAAAGAGGGGAGCTGAAATTATTAAAGCTCGAGGAAAGTCCTCTGCAGCCTCGGCCGCAAATTCGATTATCAGAACGATTCAATCCATCATATATCCCTCTCATCCGGGAGATAGCTTTTCACTTTGCATTTTTAGTGAAGGCAATGAGTATGGAATTGATGAAAATTTAGTTTTTTCTTTCCCTTGCCGATCCCTTGGCGGCGGAAACATTAAAATCGTCTCTAAAATGAAAATGAATCCTTTTCTTGAAGAAAAAATTAAATTATCTGAAAAAGAGCTTATAGAAGAGCGAGAACTTGCATTTGCAAAAACCATCTAACAAAAGAGCTTGCGAGAGAGAAACGAATATGGCAGAACAACCTCAACTATCCGAAGAAGTTCTTTTTACAATTAAAAGGGAAAACTTAGACTCAGGCCTAAGAGGTTATCCTGTTGGGTATTGCACCTCATCTTCTGTGGATCCGAATAAGGGGCTTTTTTACGTCGGCAGAAAAGTGCCCGATCTTGTTCATTGGGAGCCTGAAAAAGTCATTTTTCTTCTTTATTATGGCTATGAAGGGACGGATCAGGAAATTAAAGCTTTTAAAGAAGATTTGAAAAAAAGGGCGCCCCTAAGCGAGAAGACCATTCAGCATATTAGACAGCTTCCTAAAGATGGCCATCCCATGAAGCTATTTTCAGCAAGCCTTCTTGTGCTTGGGATGATCGAAGGCAAAAATGACTATCATGAAGATTGTTTGAATGTGATAGCCAAAATTCCTCTTCTTGGAGCAGAAGTCATTAATTATCATGGTGGTTTTAAGGGAAAACCCTTTGATCCAAACCTTGGCTATATGGAAAATTTTGCCAATATGCTGGGGGGACCGTCTTCCGGAAGCCCTGATTTAAAAGAGGCCCTGACTCTTTTTAACATCCTTCACTATGACCATGGAGGAGGGAACCTTTCTACTTTTATCGGCAAAGGAGTAGCATCAGGGCTTGAAGATATGTATGGCTCGCTTGCAGCTTCTATGTGTGCGCTAGCCGGGCCAAGACATGGAAGGGCCAATCAAGATTGTCTTGAGTTTACAGAAAAAGTATTAAATGAAGTCGGCGAGAATGCAACAAACAGCCAAATTGAAAATTTAATCAGAAAACGATTGGCTGATAATGAACTTATTTTTGGTTTTGGGCATGCCGTCTTAAGAGTTGAAGACCCAAGAGCCACCATTTTATATGAGCTGGCAAAGAAAAAATATGCCGACAAGCCTCTTGTAAAAATTGCTTTAAAATTGAAAACCGAAGGCACAAAAGTACTTTCGGAAAACCCTAAGATTTCAGACCCTTTTCCAAATGTGGATGCCATATCAGGAACGATTCTTTCGGTTAGCGGTTTTCCTTATCCTGAATACTTTACTATTCTATTCGGGATTTCAAGATGTGTTGGCATTGCAAGACAAATTGTTTATGAAAGGCTTGAAGCTAGGGATAAAAAGGGAACCCCTATTTATAGACCAAAATATCTTTACAAATCTCGTGAAAGCAACTAATCTTTTCTAAAGATAAAGACAACAAAAGAACTACTTATGACTTTTGATGAATTACGCCTAATTTTTAACCGAGCTTTGAAGTACTCTTTTAACCTTCGAAAAAATGCCGTGGTCTTCGGGGTTCTTTCCCTAGCCGGACTTCTCTTTGTTTTTTTTAGGAGCCTCTCGATCGGTGCCGGTAGATGGTTAAGCCTAAGCTTGACTTTCCTCCCCATATTCCTGGGGGCGGGTCTCCTGCTTTCTTTAGGGGTTTTTTTAATTCGTATGTATCATGATGAAATTAAAGGCAAACCCATCGGGATTAAGGCTTTATTTTCGAAATCCTGGGATGTCATTTTAGGTTCAAGCTATTTCTCCATACCTATTGTCTTGCTATACTTAATCTTATGGATGATTCTTGGCATTTTTGTGCTCCTAAGCGAAATCCCGCTCCTCGGGCCATTTTTCTATGCCATATTGGCGTTTGGTCCTTTTCTTATAAACTTTTTATCCTTGGTTCTTTGTATCTTAAGCGGAGCGCTTCTTTTTTTTGTGGCTCCTTCTATTGCCTTAAGAGGCTTAAATGCTCTTAAACTCTCCCAGACTCTGACGGCTCGTTTTAAAGATGATGCTTTTACGAACATCTTTTTAGCGATTGTCGGGTTTCTTCCCTTTGCCTTAATGCTATTTTTCTTGATGCTAGCCGCTGAAATGAGTGGAAAACTCGCTTTTAACCCGCCTCAATACCCTGCTTTCGCAGCTTTGCAATGGTTTTTCATGATGATTCCCTTTGCTGCGTTATTAGCTCCTGCCGTGACTTTTTTCTTTAATTTTTCTGCAGAAGCGCATGTCATGATGAAAAATCGATTGAAATCGGAGCCTAACCCTCAAAAATAGACTTCTTTTAAGAGAAGTCTAAAAAATAGACTTCTTTCAAAAGAAGTCTAATAGGTTCGTTTACAGCTTAAATCCTCTAAGATAAGCTTGGCTAACATTTCTCCTAAAAACGAGTGGTAGAGAAGCCCTTTGGAGCCAAGGGCAACAAAAGCATAAACCTTACTTGAAATCTGTTTAGCAATTGGAAAGTGGTTTGGAGCAGTAAGCCTTATGCCGCTTTCAACTTTTACAGGTGTTTTCCCGGCAAGAGGCGGATAAAGCTCTTTAATAAGGGGCATCAAATGAGTATAGGCGAATTCTAGATCGGCTGTATTATCCTTATTGTTTCTCTCAAAAGTCGCCCCTGCATAACAGGTTTTCCGCCCCTTTTGCATAACGATATAGCACTTTGAATTCAGAGCTTTTGCCAAAGGGGTCCACTCGCTCGGCCAATCAAAAATTAGTCCTTGTCCTTTTACAAATCTCAAAGGAAGGGAGCTAAGCTCTTGAAAGCTCGGGCTATAGCTTCCTGAGGCTATCACAATGGCGTCAAAGCCGGTTAGCCGACTAATATCCTCACCTTTTTCTTTAAGAAAAATAGCATTTCCAGCCCTTAATAGATTTGCAAGACCGTCCAAATAGCTTGGCACATCAATGGCAAGAGCCTCTTCTATGTAAAGGGAAGGGGCGTAGGGTGCGCCTTTTACCGTTTCAATGGTTTCTTCAGGGCTTAGCCATTTTAAAGCGAGATGAGATTTATTTTTTTCATAAGACTTTTTAAAGGGGTCTACTTGCTCTTCTTTTGTCGCTACACGCAAAATTCCCTTATGCAAAATACAACTGTCAATAAGCTTTTGATCCACAGTTTCGATAAGTTTTTTTGAGGAGTAAAATCCTTCCAATCCCTTCGGGCTTAAAGAGGCTCTTGCGCCTCCAAGGGGATGCAAAAGACCCGCTGCCACTTTTGATGCTCCGCCTCCAATTCCTTCCGGATCAAAAAAAGTCAATTCAAGAGAGGGCAAAAGGGAACTTAGATGATAGCCGAGAGCAAGCCCTGCAATACCGGCTCCTAGAATGGCTATTCTTTTTTTTTTATTCTGCATGAAAATAAGTCGTGCTTTTGATAAAACTTGTTTTTCCAATTAAACTTATATTTTAGTTAAGTGAATAGGATATCGTAATTAATCAATCATTATCAAGAGTTTGAAGAAATGGATCCCAATATTTCCCCAAATGTCAGAAAAAATATACGCAACTTTCTGATGGTTCTTTTCTCCGCTGTTGTCTTTGGACTTTTAATCTCTCTTTTCTTTGTTATTTACTATAGCCCTTTAGAAAAATATCGAGCTAAGGATACCCTGATTTCACCCAAAACGGCCGCCTCTTTAAAATTGAATCTTCCTATTGATTCAAAACAAACAGCCACTTTTTCCTTTAGCGGAATCAGCTTCACCTATAAGGAAAATAATTCCCAAAAAGATGTGACCCTTCCTGTCAAACTTGAGGATTATCATAAGTTTTACGATTCATTAAACCATGACTTAAGTGAAACTAATAAGGAAACAAGAGAAATCCCTTTTCAAAATGGGCTATCGGCCAGTATTGATATCAAAGTGAATGACCCCTTCTCAAACCACGAAAAGGTGCTCCAGCATATTGAAATCGGTAAGTTCGGGGATCATTACAGGGTTCAGCTTTTTCAAGATAACAAGCAAGAGCCATGGGCTTATTTTTATCACCCCGGCGTTCTTCAAGAAGCAAAGTCCCTATTTATTCAAAGCGGGTCTCAATAGATGGAATCCACTTTTTTATTTTTGGGGACAGGAGGCTCGCTTGGGGTGCCTGTTGTCGGATGCAGCTGCCCCATATGTTTATCTCATGATAAAAAAAATAAACGGTTAAGGTCGTCGGCTCTTATAACCACTCGAAACAAAAAATTTTTAATAGATTGCGGCCCAGATTTTAGACAGCAAGCGTTAATACATGGCATCAACTCAATTGATGGTTGTCTTATAACCCATATCCATCATGATCATACCGCAAGCATTGATGAGCTTCGCGTATTTACATTTACAAATAAAAAATCTTTGCCTTGCTTGATGTCACCTGAAACTGCCTCTGACATTAGAAGACGTTTTGATTATCTTTTTTTAGAAAGTGAAAGGGAAAAAAGGAGCCTTTCCATTTTAGATATTCATGAGCTTCCAAAAAAATCAGGAAAGATAAATTTTGAAGGAGTTGAGGTTATCTATGTCGGATATGAACAATCGGGCACATCTGTAACAGGCTATCGTTTCGGAGATCTTTCCTATATTTCTGATATTAAAATCTATGATGAGGATATTTTTGATTTTTTAAAGGGGACAAAGATTTTAATTGTATCTGCTCTTCGGTTTACCCACTCCAATTTGCATTTTTCTGTGGATGAGGCTATCGATTTTTCCAAAAAAATCGGAGCTTCAAAAACTTTTCTCACCCATCTTTCCCACGAACTTGATTTTGAAAAGACCTCCGCCTATTTGCCGGATAACGTACATTTAGGCTACGATGGCCTTTCTTTTAATTTCTGAACCGCTGCCTTTATTGATTTAAATCGCTGACTTGATTTAAACTTATTTCAGAAAATCAAGTTTAATCACCAGGGGTGCTGAAGCTTTTCTCACGAATGGGAAATGTTTTTAGCTGAGAGAGTCCCTAACAACCTGATCCGGATAATACCGGCGGAGGGAGAGTGAAGATGTTCCCAAAAGCATCCTTTTATCGGCTTTTAAAAGCCATTTCCAAATGCTGTAAAGAGAGAAATAATTTTATATTTTCAGGCGGTAGAAATGTCTGAAAATATTCTAATTCCCGAGATCAAGAAGAAGGCTTCTCTGCCAAAAGAAGTTTTTATAGGTTGGCTCACAAGCTTATCGGAAGCTTATAACACTGCTATTTTTAGTTTCCTAGCCCCGATGCTGGCTCTTTTCTTTTTTCAAAATGAAAATAGTTTTACGTCCCTTTTCTTTTCTTATAGTTTTGTTTTTTTAGGCTCCTCTTTGTTTTATCCCCTGGGCGCTTTTTATTATGGAACTATGGGCGACGCGAAGGGAAGACAAAAAACTTGCGTCTATTCCACCCTTGGACTTGCAATTTCAACAGGGCTCATTGCTTTTATTCCCGAAGGCACCTATGGTGCTTTCTTCCTTCTTATCCTTATTTGCGCGCAACATTTTTTTTCAGGCGGGGAATACTATGGCTCGATTGTGTTTTCGATTGAGCATGCAGACAAAGAAAAAAGCGGGATTTTAAGTGCCTTAAGCTGTCTTTTTGCAAGTTTTGGACTAGCGCTTGCCAACGGCCTTGCGTACTTTCCATTATTGAAAGGCAATGAACTTTGGATGAAAAGCTGCTTCATTATTGGAGCTTTAGGGGGGATGGTAAGCTATCTTCTAAAAAACTATTGTCAAGAAACTCCGGCTTTTAAATCCTTACCCTTATTGGCGGGAAAAGAAACAAAAGTCTTTGAATTCATAAAAAAAAGAAGCAAAAGCCTTTTAAAAGTTGTTATCGTTTCAGCTCTATTTATTATTTCTTATAATTTTATTTTTATCTTTCTCCCTTTACATCAAAATGGAAGTGAAACAAGCGATTCTTTTAAACCTCTGATTTTTTATGGTTTTAGCATTCTCTTTGCAGGATTTCTAGCTGATAGATTCGGTTTAAAGCGGGTCTTAATGTCCGGAATTCTTTTGTTTTCCCTAACAGTGACCCCTCTTTGCCTTTTTAAAATGGATTTATGGGTTAGACAGATTATTCTAACGTCTTTTGCCTCTCTTATTATAGGGCCCATTCATAGCTTTATGATGAATCAGTTTGAACCAAAAGAGCGCTGCAGAGGTCTTTTCATAGGATCTGCCATAGCTATGTCCTTATTCGGTGGAAGCACGGTACCGATTTGCTTACTACTTTTCTTTAAGTTCAACTCTTTGGCGGCAGCCTCTCTTTATCCAATGTCCATAGGGGCAGCATCGTTTATCTATCTTTATCAAGAGATTGAAGATTGCGGCATACGGATTGTAAAGATTCCGGCCAAGTCCGCCTAATCCTTAGGATAAGCGAGGAAAAAACTTGTTAATCAATTCTTTAAGCAATCAAAGGCTGTTTGCTTTCAAATAGCCGCATCCCTTACCATATAAGCGTCTCATTAACATAGTTCTTTAAGGAAAACCCCTATAACACATATGACAAATACTTTTTTAAAAGACGAGTCCCAGTTCAAAAAAAAGAATGCTCTTCTTGTTTCAAGCTATCAAGATTATAAAGAGAAGGAACTATGTTTAGAGCACCTGAAAGAACTTCATTTGCTTTGTGAAACTTTTGGTTTATACCCGCTTGATCAGATGGCTTGCCACTTAAGAAATATCTCTTCGGCCACCTTTTTAAGTAAGGGGAAGCTTGAGGAGATAAAGGAAAAAGCTCATGCGCTTCAGGCAGATGTTATAGTCTTTGATGATGAGATAACTCCTGGCCAGCAAAGAAACTTGGAGAAGCTATTAGAAAAACCTGTCATCGATAGGACCGAAATTATTATTGGTGTTTTTGCGGATAGAGCGGAAACTAAAGAAGCAAGACTTCAAGTTGAATTGGCTGAACTTAAATATCAGGCTCCTCGTCTTAAAAGGATGTGGACGCACCTTTCAAGACAAGCGGGTACTGCAGGCGGCGGCAAGGGAGGGGGAGGAGGCTACCTTAAGGGCGAAGGCGAGAAGCAAATTGAAATCGATAGGCGTATTCTTAAGCGTAAAATTGCTCAGCTTGAAAATGAAATTGCAGAGGTTCGAAAAACTAGAAATGTTCAACGGGCTCAAAGGGAAAAAACGGGAATTCCGGTGTTTGCCATCATTGGGTATACAAATGCCGGCAAGTCGACTTTATTAAATGCTTTGACAGGCGCATCAGTTTTTGTTGAAGATAAGCTTTTTGCCACACTTGATACGACAACAAGAAAATTTACCTTGGATAATAACCAGGAAATCTTATTGATCGATACGGTAGGTTTTATCAGAAAATTGCCTCACCATTTGGTGGCAGCCTTTAAAAGCACTCTTGAAGAGGCACTAAGAGCAGATATCTTGATTCATCTAATTGATTCGAATCATAAGATGTCCTTAGAACATGCAGAAGTGGCTACAGATGTTTTAAAAGAACTCGGGGCTAAAGATAAACCCATTATTACAGTTCTAAATAAGATTGATTTAGCTTCAGAATCCGGGCAAATCTCTAAACTTCGTCTTCAATACCCTAAAACAGTTAGGATTTCAGCTCTCAAACAGATTGGGTTTGAAGAATTAAAAGAAGCCATTAAACAGGAGATTAAGTCCTTAAGACAAAAGATGCGGCTTAGAATCCCTCAAAATCAATACCATCTTGTTAGCGAAGTTATTCGAGAGGGGACTGTTTTATCTCAGGAATATGATGAAAATGACATTCTAATGGAGGTGAATTTGCCTCATCGCCTTGCAGGAAAACTAAAGCAATATGAGAGGAGTTAGACTTCTTTTTAAAAGAACCCTAGATAAATTTTCGTTTTAATTGACCTCTTCTTTCTAAAGATGCTAGAAAAGAAGCTATCTTAAATCAAAGGCAATTTTTTAAATGGCATCACTAAATTCCATCGGGATCCGGGAAACATCCGCACACTCATTAGAGGATCCAAAAAATGAAAATGCAAGTCCCATTTATACTCTTGCTAAAAGAGCCCTTCTTTTTGGCACATCAAGCGGTTTGTCACTGATAAAAGCAAGCTTGATCACCTCAAATTTTGAAAAAGAGATTGACCTAGAGCTTAACAGGATCATTAAACTTTCTCCGCCTTCATGGCATTTATCAAAGTTTTTACACCTCGTATTCCAATATGTTTCACCGCACCTTGTGAAAGCTTTACTTAATTATTTGCAAAAAAGCCATGCCGATAAGTCTATCCTTAATCATTTTGTAAACAGCCAACGCACTTCCCTGGAAAATTATGCCATTTTTATTTTTCTAAGATTATCCGGCAATCTCATCCAATTTTATAAAAACGAAGATGTAAGAAATAAAGAAGAGGATGTTTTTCTAGGAACTTTAGCCTTTTTTTTTCGATTTCTTAAACAAAAGCTAAAACCCTTACAAAGCGAGCTTAGAGCCCTTGACGGAGAGGTATGTGAAGAGGCTAGAAGAACAAAACTTGAAATAATAAGACCTGTCTCGGAAGAAGTTTTAAGAATGCTTGCACCGGAAGATCATTTTGAGCTATGTCCTGAGAAAGGAGTCGCTCTTAAATTGCTCTTGGCGCCTTATTTTTGGACCTTCGTAAAAGAAACCGGCTTTCCTCAATTGATTTTATTTTTAGATCAATTTTTCTTTGGCGGGCTTCCTTTAGATAAGAAGGAAAAAGAATATTTAAAACTGCCGGGCGGCGAGCTGCTTTTAAAAGCAGTACAAGGGACAGTTGATGCTTTTTTTACGCAAATTAATTTTGCGGCTAGCCCTATTTTTGCACAAGTGATTGATCTTGGTATTAAGTTCATTTTACCTAACCTTTCAACCTCTTTAATACACGATTGGGTTAAAACCCGGGTGATGCGAATTCACCAAGTCGACCCTAAAGCTTTCCAATTTGTTTTAAGTGCTATTAAGAAACAGATAACTGCGCTAATAATAAAGCTGTCGCTTGCAAAAATTGATCAAAAAAAAATTAAGAAAGAAGGCAGTCTCTATAAATTCTTTTTAGACTCCTTTGTTAAGCGGGGAGAGTTTTCCTTTGACTTTCTAACATCCGAAGAATTTTTGAATAAAAAAATCCAATCGATTCTGGAGCCTTTCTATTCCTTTTCGAGCCACCCCAAAGTCATGGATGAGATTTTTGATTTATTAAAAGGAATTTCTCATTCATTTTGTAAATTTGCTGAAGAGCAATCTCGGTTTTTTGAATCGGAAGAGCAGGTCAAAAATCAACTTTGCCTGGCCTTATACAACAAAGAAATTTTTTTAGATTTGGCAAAGGAAGGTTCCAGTAACTTATTTAAGGAATTTCTTGAAGAAATCAGTGAAGTAAAAAGAGAGGATTTGAAAGATCGATCGCGTCTTTTTGAACTGACAGGCACAGCAAAAATTGTTAATGAAGTAAATAAATTTTTGGAATATTTAAGTAAAAATGCGGTTTCAAACCTCTTTAACGGGGACTTAATCGCTTTATTATCAAAAAGCAATGAGGCCTTCCTTTCAACAAATGAAAAAAAATCTTTTCAAGAGTTTCTAAAGCTTTTAGCAAACTCAAATGACCCGTCTCTTATTAGCTTAAGAGCTCTTTTAGAAAAACAAACGAGATTATTTTTTTTGCGCGGCTTAGCGGTTTTAATAGAGAAAACTCCTGACTTATTGGATGAAGGAGAATCTTCTAAAGAATTTTTTTTAGTGAATATTTTTTTCTATCTGATAAAACTTTTCGAAAAAAGAATAAGGTCTCTAAAGGATCTTTTCGATGAGGATAATGCGGAAGAAAAGAAAGCTGCTTTCATAAATTTATCGAAAGACTTTGCATCCTGGGTATTAAAAGAGCCTGAAACTTGCGAAAACACACTATCAAATAACATGGGGGCTTTTCTTAGGGAAATTGTCGAAACAAAAGTTCTTCCGCAGGTTTTAGAAGAGCTCTTATGGCACTCCTCAAAAAGGCTTCGCTATATAGAGGATTTTGACACAGAGTTAAAATCCATCTATGGAACAAATTACCCATCCGAAGCTTTTCATCTTTTAGAAAGTTTTTTATTGGAATTTCTTCCTCACCTTTTTAGGAGCAGGAGCGAAAAAATATCCGAATTTTTTATGGAGGTGCTATTAAAAAATTTAAAACCCATACCTGATTTCGAGCCGGCCTCAAAAATTGTTTCCGATAACAAATCTGACCTTTTAGCTTTTCTAAGTAAAAATTTTTCAAGGCTTGGTCAGCTTAATGAAGCCATAACGCTTACTGCAGAGAAAAGCAATAGTATAAAAGCCGGATATTCTTTCTTTGTAAGGTATGTCCTTTATGAGGGCTTGCCTAACTTTATTAACTTCAGTCATAGATTCAAACTTATCGATAGGGAAATACAAAATAACTCCGATTTTATTTTACCTGTGGTTATTAGAGTTTTAGATTTAGCGGCAGATCACTTTCGCCACATCAATAAAGTGACAAAAAGATTAAATAAAAAAGCAGCCTTTGATGTCACTCAAACTGAAATGCTTTTAGGTTTTAATGTGAAAGTGCACCCGGCTCTTTCCCTTGATCCAAAAGCTTCCTCCCAAGAGATTGACAAGATTAAATTAGATAAATTCTATCGACCGCTAACTAAGAACTTATTTGCCCTTTGCAATTCAACAAAAGAAAGTCTTTCCGTACACCCCTTGCTGCAAGGCCCCATCTTTAAATTTGTGGAAGAAGACCTTTTCCCCATGATCCTTTATGAGGTATTAGACTCTATTTTAAAGCCGGCGACTTTAGATACTTTTACAGCTCGGGCTTTATCTTCAGTACAAAAATCTTTTTCTTTAGTGATTCGAGAAGCCGAAAAAGAAGAAGAGGATAATTTAATCGAAGATGAAAAGCAAAAAGAGTTGAATCGAGCTTCAGGCGCTTTTGTGCTTCAGCTGATTGAACTTATCCCTAAAACTCTAGGAAAATCCCTTTTTAAAAGTGATAAAATTAAAAATTTGACTGCCGAGAAAGTAGGCCGATCAATTAGAAAGCTTTTATTAAAAAAAATATCCCTTATAGAATCTGTGAATACAACTTTTCGAGATGGACTTGCTCTCGCGCATCCCGGACAATTTGAAGGGGAGAGAGAGAAAGCCTCTTTTAAAACGCATCGGGTTAAAACACTTGCTAATGGAGAAACGGAGTTAGAGCCTTGTCCTCCTTCTTTTAATTTTCCGAAAACAGAGGACGCTGTAAAACAGAAAGATGCTGAAAATCAAAAGAATTCGTTTGAAAAAGAAAAGGAATTACAACGCCTTATGGCCGATACTTTTATGAATCAATTGGAAACTGCTATTTTTGGATTTATAGACAAGAATTGGACTAAATTCCAGGCGGATCTAGATCAAACAATAAAAAAAGCCTTTGGACATGTGGGCTTAAAGATAAAACGCATTTTAGACCTTGTTTTTTGCCTTGTTTTTATTAAAATCATAGGCACGATACTCAAGTTAATTTTTCTTCCCTTCTATAAGATTTTTTGGGGCTTGCTCTATTTACACGCTCTTGGAAAAGCTCGCGATATTCTTCTAGGAATGCATATGCCTGTGCATGAGTCTTTATTTTATAAGGCAACAGAGGCAATAGTTGAGGATTTTAAAAAAGCTTCCCATTAGAAGACCTTATAAAAATCTATATAATAATAAATAAACACAAAAAAAATAATTTTAAATCCTTCCGTGTATTTCTAAAAAGACCCATGTAAAATCATTTCTGACATTTAAAATTTACATAAAATTAATTTTAAACCTATTCTAATGGCTTTTTTTCTAATTATTATACTTATCTTAATATATAATTAATGATGAATAGATAATCTAATAGTTATTAATAAAGAACTATTTTCGAGGACTTATGCAGTTTTTTAATGCCATATGGGGAAAAGGGGCTGCCCCTGCGGAGACAAAACCTACCCAAGGTCAAGCAGGATCTTCACATGCCGGAGGCGTTTTAAACACAGATAATGGACCAAAAAAGGTTCAACCAAAAAAAGAGACCGGCGGTCTTCTTGGAACTTTATTTAATAATAGTTTCGTTCAACAAGCTGTCATGTGGTCCGCCTTTAAATCAGAAGATCAAAAGCCTTGCAGGGAAAAAGTTGAAAATACCCTTGGTCCCGATTTTGTTAAAGTCGCGGAAAGTTTTGTCCCTGCGTCCGAGGACCTTGTAAAAAACTCTCTCCAGGAGAACTGTGCTTTTTTACTGCCTCTCCTTGAAAATAATAAAGAGTTTCTTCGTGAATTCATCACCACCGCTTATTTAAAACTTTTTGGAAATGTAGCCGCTAATATTCAAGAAAGCGGAAGAGCCACAGGCGATGGTGGGGAAGTGATGGGAAAGTTGAATTTATAGATGTCTTAAGTTTCCTCTTTGAAATCTCAAATCGTCATTTTGATATTATCCGTGAAGACTATTTAGAGATTGAGCAATCTTATCAGGAGCTTTTGGGTGCGGCTTCATCAGATGAGCAAAGAAAAGAGCTTGAAAAAGAGAAAAACGCAAAACTTGCGGCTCTTTTTGAGCCGATGTCGGAAGAAATCCTGTTAATTTGCTACCCGAACGGAAAAGAAGATTTAGGGGTTGGCAAACTTTATAGTGGAACTTTATGGAGCGCTTTAAAAGCGTCGGTGATGCCGGCTTTTTCTGAAGCCCTCTTTACTTTGATTGATAGAACCCACCATGAGTCTGATAAAGATATCAGGGCTTTAAGACAGCCGGGCGGAGCAGCCTTAAAGGAGCTTGCACCATTACTTGGTAAAAAAGGGATAGGGCTTGCAAAAGAATCGCTACAGGAAGAGAAAGTCGCAAACCTTCTTTTAAGACCCTATCTTTCTTCAAATAAGGACCTTGCCGATACCACAATTAATGCTTTTGTCAGAACAATGAGCCGTGCTGCAAACTCATCTGATCCAAACATTCAAGAGGTGTTTAATAGATTAGAAACCCAGAGCACAACTCTTATCCTGCACGCTTTAACACAGCTTGGAGTTCAAAATAAAGAATTTAAAGGCAATCTAACTGCCAAAGCAATGGATGCCCTTCTTGATATTTTTGCCGAATTTTTCGTAAACCAGAACGAAACTCTTTTGCATAAGCTTAAAGAATTTGAGCAAATAAGCGATCCGAAAGAAAGGGAAAAAGCGCAACATGAGCTTTTTAAACCTCTTGTAGAAGAACTTTTAGAAAAAACCAACTTAAAAAATGACCCTCTAGTCCGATTATTCGGAAAGCCGCTTCTTTATAACATTGTTTTTAGCTTGCATGAGAAGTTTATCGGTTCACAATCTACTCTTTCTGACTACAAAGAAAGAATGCTTAAGGTGATGCTCGGTCAAACAGAACCGTCTGAAGTGGTATTTCAAGATAGCCAAGTTTCCTTTGATGAAGAAATTAGCCGTACATTTGAAGGCCATAAAGAAAGCGACGTTGATTTAGAGTTGGGAGATCCCTCATTAACGCCTTCCAAAGAAAAAGAAGTGGACGACTCGGAAATTATTAGGGAAAGCGCCCCCTTAGCTCGGGCTCCAATTGAAACTCAAGAAAGAATGCCTGCGGAAGTACAAGAGAGCAGGCCGGCTCAATTATCGGTTTTAGAAACCTTGCTAAACGCATCTGAAAGCGAGGAATCGCTTGATAAGTATGTTCTATTTTCAGATAGTATCGACGGGGTTGAAAAATCTCTGGGGATTCTTGCAAAAGATATTACAGACCTTGCAGCAAGCACCGTTCAAAAAAATAAGGCAGCCATTGCTGAAACCATAGCTAAAACTGCAGGTCTTGGAAATAAAGCGGAAGGTGAGCTTGTAGATGCGATTCATCAAGTTGTGGGTGAAAGAGTCGAGGCTTCCGAGAAGTCCTTGCAGTACGCACAAACTTTAATTCAAAACACTCTTTTCCGAATCTTTGTCCTAACTGCTGAAGCGGAAGGAAAAGATCCTGATCTTTTAGCGGCCAAGGTCATTCATCGAATCACTTCTAGACTTGGAGAGCAAATTCCGGTTGTTGAAAAAGACATACGTGCGATTCTTGCAAGAGACGATCTTGCAGAAGAAGAAAAAAAAGTTGAAATTGCTAAACTATTTATTCCGGTAGCCCGTGAAATTTTGGGAGTGGCCGGTAAAAATTCAGACGGGTCCTTAAAAATTTGGAGCAGCCTTGGCATTGCTAGGGAATGGGAGCCTCTTGTTGAGTCTCAAGTCGAGCAAATTCTACCTCAATTCTTAAGCCGGCTTTATATGGATATGACAAGCTGGGTTAGAAGCGGCTCTAAAGTTGAGCCTGTCTTAGAAACTGTTGCATCAAATGTACCAACAGTTACAAAAAAACTGACAGACTTTATTGAAGCTTTTATACCTCTCTACGTTAAGCAAAATGCAAAACAAATCAATAAGCTTGTGATGAACAATGCTAATAAATATTTTGCCTACCTAAGTCCGGACGATAGAGCTAAACTTGGCTCCCTTATAGAAAGAAATATTGTGGCTGTTTCGCAAGAGGAAGGGATGAACCCGGCTTACCAAGCCGTTGCAGCTTATGCAAAAGGTTTTGTGACAAATGTTTTAGGTCAAGGCCTTATCAATTTAAATGAAGCCGAGAATATGGATAAAGTAAGAGACGTGAAGACCGGGGATACCCTCTTGAATCCGTTCCTTTTGAATATGTTTATATCGGTTATGAGCGAGTCTTCAGAACACTTTAAAAAGATTTCTAGCTTGCAAACAGCCGGAAAACCTTCTTATGCTCTCGATCACCAAGAATTGCTTAAAGAGTTTAATAAATCAGGCCTTTTGCACCAAGCTCTGGCATTCGACATGGATCCAACTAAATCAGAGGCTGAAAAACGTCAACAGCGACTTGAAAAATTCTTTAAGCCGCTCGCGGCCGATCTTCTTGCCATCGGGGGAAAAACGACTGTCCCGGATGATTTCCCGATGACTGAGATGCTGGATAAAGAAGAAGTTTGGACGACTTTTAAAGAGAAGATGCTGCCTGAGATGTTAATGGGTCTTTATGACGAACTCTTAAAACCTTCCAACATCCATAAGGTGATGGGGAATGTTATAGACTCTCTTTCTGAAACCTTAAATATGATTGATGAGAATGATGCAGAGGAAGAAAGAGAAGTCGCTACCTTAAAAAGCCTCAATCCGGCTCAAAGAGCCCTTAATGAAGAAGCAGGTAAGCTAATTCATAATCTTGTGGGCATGTTTCCGGTTTCTGCAACCAAGTTCTTATTCAGCGTTGGAAAAATCAATAAAATGTCGGCTGAAACTTTAGGGGCCAAAATTCTTGAACAAACTAATTCCAATTCTCTTGCGGACCTTGTGAATCATCTTTTAGCGGGCGTTGAGTTTTCTCTTCCAAGCGACCCTCCGAAAACAGAAGCTGAGATTAAAAGAGAAGAAAAAGCCTTAAGTCAAGAAGTTAAAGACAAGATGAGAAACTTAATTAGCAGCGAAGCTAAAAAACAAACTAGAAACTTTGTAAAAAATACCCTTAACAGTTGGAATAAATCTTTAGAGAGCTCGGTAGAAAAATACTTTGGAAAACCGGGTCTTGCCGTAAAGAATTTCTTCGGGTCCATCTTAAGCGGCATTTCAAGTTTTATTATGCCGGTTCTTAACTTTATTGTTTTCAAATGCCTATGGGTGATAGTGGACTGGTATATCGGCTTTAGAGTAAGCGAAGTTATGAAAGACACTTCCATGCCTATCCATGAGAATCTAGCTTTTCGAATGACCGAAAGAGTGGTCAAACAGATGAGAACTGAAGTGGATGCAACCCAAAAAGCTAAGGAAGAAGCGCTTCGCGCTGACAAGATACGAAAAAAAATGGATGAAGAAAAGTTGAAGCGGGAAAGAGAAGCAGCTCTCAGATCTCAGCTTGTCCATTAATTTTTTTCGTCGAAATCCTATATTAGACCTTTTTACGAAAACCTCTCATATAACTTGGTTCTCGCAATTCATAATTAGCGTAAATTTTAGCTTGTTGTCGATGGCCTGATCAAGTAAGTAGAGTCGTCCCGAACCGGAGAAAATCCTCCTACATGAGAGCCTTCTTTTGAAATTCGCAAAAGCGTTTTAATTATCAACAATTGTTTAGATCATGATAGAAAACTTCCTGAAATTTAAAAGGAAGTTATTGATGACCTGCCATTCATTAACCCCCTGGATATATAAGACTTGAATAATACACAATCGTTAGGTCCCTCATTTTTCATGGTTGGATTATAAAGGATTTGCTAAAATTTACGGCTTAAAACAGAAGAAAGTTGGGTAAAGCGATATCTTCTATTTGTGCTATGTTCAAATTGTTTTGGTCTTTCTTAATCAACTGATCCTAATTCCTATTATTTGATGAACATCGCTTTCTACTATTCGGGAGTAAGAAATCCTCAAGGGGTAAAGACTTTAAACTGGTTGTTTTCCCTTAGAGGCTCAGGCTGTGAGCCTTCTTCTTTATTACACCTTGCTCAAATGCTTGAGCTACCCGGCAATCTGTGTTTGGTCGATTTTCCAGGAAATAGCTTGCAATACAGAAGGAATCTTTAAAGATTATGATTGTCATGAGTGGTTTAATTTGATGATAGGGTAAGCGCTTTGAAAATCCGGGTGTTGTCAGGCCTTCTTTTGGGGAATTATCTCCCTTTTAACGAGAGAACTCGAAAACCATTTAGTTGGGTTTGTGGCTTTGAACTCGACCCCGAAATTATGGCTAGAACCCGCCGCAACATGTGCTAAGGAATATAACTTACCGGACTTTGATCCAAAAATGTAAACATTCATCCAGCATCCTTCTTAAGAAACATTCGATAGAATTATGGATGGTTACATTGCTATCTCCTTAATAATAAATAAGCAAAAAATGGGTAATTCAATTAGGTATAATTATGAATTTTGAAACAAATTCTTTTAGTATAGATAGAGATAGCTCTTTGGATATTTTCAAATGGGGACCGTATGTTTCTCATGTTGAGCCTGAACCTGTATCCAATATCCTTAATTCAAGCCCAAAATCCGTAAAACCTAAGAGATATCGTAGATCCTATAATACAAAAGATGAATCCCGTGTAAAAAAGGCTTGGTTTATATTTTTAGAATTGCTTCCCCGATTTATTTTGTTTAGATCACAAGAACAATTACTTTCGCAACGTTTTTTGAGGGAGATTGAGTTAGATGATGACAGTGATGTGATGCAAAAAATGAATGATTTGTTTTCAGACTTGCCTCATACAGAGGAACAACTGCTTAACCTTGATGGAAAGGTTAATATGTTTTATTCAAAAGAATTACATCCATCAGGTTCAATAGGTAAAATGATCCTTCTTGCTAAATCTTCTAGGGGGAAATATAAATTAACTCCTCACAAAACTCTTATGAACCGTATTTATGAAGAAGTGCAAAAGTTTAACACGGAAATTTGCGAACGCTGGGAAGTCTTTATTTTAAAGCATCATTTTAGACTTGTTAGTCAGGAAATAAGTGACTTTCAAAAAGGGTATAGACTTTCCAAGGTAACACTTAGGGAATCAAATCGAATTATTACATATGTATTAAATAAATATTTTCGTTCGAATTCACCTAAACTAAGAAGTTCTTTTTATCATCTTCTTAATCCGGCGGTACAACAATTAACAAATTGTGAAGAAAAACTAATTAGCGATTTGTGCGAGTTTGAAAAGAAAGAAATTGATATTCAAAATAGTGAGATTCAGCCTGAATTGAATAGACTTACTGCTGCTCGTGAGGCCTATTTGACAATTTTAGAGGATATTGGGGATGTGGTGGAAGAATCTATTCCTGAAATCAGAATAGAAGCTGAGAGATCAAGAGAACTCCTTATAAAGAAATTGGTAGGATTTGATCAATTTCTTACAGATAAAATGAACTCAACCCAAAGTGCCTTTGAGTCCCTGAGCCTCTCTTTGAAGGGGTACGATGACACAAGTGAGATATGCAGAAAGAGAATTGCAACTCTAAAGAAAGAAATCACGGAAAATGAAGATAAAATCAGAGTTCTTGAAACCAAGATTAGCGCCTTAAGAGAAGAGCAGCGATCTAAACTTACAGGGGTCATTTACCAACTTGAGGAAATGATAAAAGAACATAAATTATCCTATTCGGCAAGTCTCATTCAGCCCGGACAAGTTCCAAAAATGCAAAAAGGAATAATCAATAAAGAAACAAGAGAGAAGTTTTTTAAATTGATTAGGGAACGTGATTGTTTGACTTTAATTATAGAGACGGAACATTTTTCAAAAACAAGTGCTGAATATTATCAAGAGATTTCAGAATTGGAAGATGAAAATAAAAAAATGTTGGTACAAATCAAAGAAGAAGAGTTGAGTCTTGCTCAATGTGAAATGGGTAAATCTTGTGACTCATTTAGTTTTTCAGACAGTGAGGAGCAAATTCGCTGTCTCACGAATATTCAAGATTATTTTCGGGGATTTTTAAAAAAAGAATTATTATATAAAGAAGGTCCTTGCAAAAAAGAAAAACAGTCTTCCGAAGGAGAAAAAGAAATCTAACCAACTGTTCATCACATTTCTGATGGGTATCAATAACAAGGTAAAGACTAAGAACACAAGTTGAGATCGTTGAATGACCTCTAGCATAAAAAAAACTCTAAAATCGAGTCTGTAAATTTTTATCTGTAAAAAATGATTAACTGAATTTTAGTAAAAAGCCGGCACTTATAACTCTCCATAGCCAAAACCTCCTTAGGTCAGGGCGAAGTGCCCCTGGCTTTAGATATAAACTTCCAACCTGCTTAGCCAGATTTAAATTCCAACTACCGGCTTTTTTATAAAATTCCGACTTTTGAAACACATTGTATATATATTCTTTTTAAGCTATCCTAATTGACCTTAAAACCTTAAAAAAAATGTTATGACTCACCAAGAAAGACAGAAGTACCGCGTTGTTTCCCTGGGCTGCCGAACCAATCAATATGAAGGGCAAGCTTTTCAAGATCAATTAGAAGCCTCAGGCTTTAGTTTGGCAAGTCAAAATGAAGCTGCCGATATTTGTATTGTTAATACGTGTACTGTTACAGAACAGGCGGATTCGGCCAGTCGGCATGAAATAAAAAAACTAAAAAAAGAAAACCCCAACAGTAAAATTATTGTCACGGGTTGCTTTGCTGAGAATCATCCGGAAGACGCCGCTTCAATTGCCGGAGTCGATAAAGTCGTCTCAAATAAGGATAAGGAAAACCTTTTATCTCTTGTATACCCTGAGAAAGAATTTCCTGAATTCAGCGTTAAAAGATTTAATGCCAATACAAGAGCTTTTGTAAAAGTCCAAGATGGCTGTAACTCCTTTTGCAGCTATTGCATTATTCCCTATGTGAGAGGAAGGTCTCGCTCAAGATCTTTAGACGATATTCTAAAAGAAATTCAAGACCTGATCGATAATGGCTTTAAAGAGATTGTCTTAACCGGAATTAATATTGGAGACTTTGACGGCGGTTCGGAAAATCCACCTGTACGGCTTGCAGAACTTGTTCGAAAAGTTGACAGTATGGAAGGGATACATCGTATACGAGTTTCTTCAATTGATCCCGATGAAGTGGACGAAGACTTAGCCGACGCCATTTTAAACGGAAAAAAGACCTGCCATTCCATGCACGTCGTTCTTCAATCCGGCTCTAATGTTATTTTAAAGAGGATGAATCGAAAATATACAAGGCAAATCTTTTTTAAGACGGTGGATTTTTTAAGAAGCGAGAGTCCCGACTTTACTTTTACAACAGACATTATCGTCGGTTTCCCGGGTGAAACAGAAATAGACCATCTAGATACTTTATCTGCGATGAGAGAGGTCCGTTTTGCAAAAGTCCATATGTTTCCCTATAGTGATCGAGAAAGAACTAAGGCGTCATCCATGCCAAATAAAGTCTCTCCTTCCATTATCAGTCGAAGAAAACAAGAAGTCTTACGTTTATCCGAGAAGCTAAGTTTTGAGCTGAGAGAATCTTTTTTAGGCAGAGAAATGACAGTCTTAACAGAAAAAAGAGAAGGTCAGGGAAAGATAGAGGGGCATACCGAAAACTTTCTAAATGTTTTGATCCAATCGGACACACTTAAACCAAATGAGATTGTTCGTGTTAAATTAATTGAAAATACACCTGCCGGATTGATCGGAGAGCTTCTCTAGAATTTCGAAAGAAGTCCAATATTAAAAAGAAAAAATAGTTAAAGAATATGCATATCAGGATAAACGATCGTTTTCGCCCCTTCACAAGAAAGCCTGGAACACTTTTGCTTATCCCCGGCACTTCTTTAGGGGTTAAAATTTATCCTGCGAAACTTTTTTTCTTCGAGTTGGATTCTAAAACTCCAAATCCCTTATTTGAGATGGACTTAAATTTTGAGGGGATTGCGAGCCGTTTTTTAGCCCTTGCTGATCTAGAAAGAGGCAGAATCCAAGTACAGTTTAACACATCTCAAGGTGAAAGAGTGGTCTATCGATTGCTTAGAGAGGAGAATAAAATCCTATTTGTCTTCGATAAAAAACCAAGTTCACTTACCCTTTGGCTTAACAAAAACCCAACTATAGAAGAAGAGTTCTTTGTACTTCCCTACAGTCCGAAGGGCGAGCAAATTCCCGTCAAGGAGAGACTTTCTTTAGGTGTCAATAAAGCCCAAGATTTTGATAAAATTAAAGAGAGAAGCTCTTTAAAAGAGTTAATACCCCTTTGGTTTTTCCTTGGTAGTCTGACCCCGAGAGGCAAAGACCCTTTGCAGTCTTTCTCAAAAAAAGAAGAGCTTGAGGATTTCCTTGAGAAAACGCTTCAGCTAGAGTTTTCTGGGATTCTTGCCCCTGATGCTTCAAAAACCTCTTATCTAGCCCCTCATAATAAGCCCTTAGAACACTCTCCTTTTTCGATTTTAAACGAGGGCTATCTTCTTATTAAATCCCTCTTCATTCAGGAAACGGAAGACACCCTCTTCATTCTTCCTCATCTTCCTCCGTTTTGCAAGACAGGACGTCTTAAAGCTGCTCTAACTAATGGGTTTATAGAGCTTGAGTGGAGAAAACATAAGGTCTTAAAACTAATTTACCATTCTTTTGAGGATCAAAAACTCAACCTGAAGATGGGAACTCTTATCAAGCAATGTCGTTTTTCTGACTCAAAGGAAAGCAAAATTAACATTACTAACTTTCTTAATATTTCCTTTAAAAAAGGTCATTCTTATTACTTTGATAAATTTATCATTTAAAATACTATAAATTACCTCAAAAAAATGATAAACTTATCTTGGAGGTAATTATGGTGTTTTTACCTAAGGATTTGCCTGCTCCCTTACAAAAAAAGCTATCGGTTTTGTCGGAAACAGAAGTCGTTCAGCGACTTAAGGAATCCAATGAAGACCTTGAGCTTTTCCTCTCCGCGGCCTCCGTTGATAAGGCTTGGGCAAATGATAGAAAAGCTTTTGTCTTACATAAAAAATTAATCCAAGTCATCCCTTTTTCAAATAGCCGGACTGCTTTAAAGATTCTGGAAATTTGCGAATCCTCCGATTTTTTCTTTGATCGATTTAAAGAAATTGCGGGCTCTTCAAAAGAACTTATGAAAAGCTGCTTAAAATCAGCTTTGAAAAATCCCAAGTGGTTGCAGGAACATGCCAAAATTCGAAATCAACTGGTTGAAGTTTGTTTCAACCATCAATTTAACCGGGGAAAAATTTCTTCAGCTTTAAATAAGTTGGTTCAAAGCCAGGACTTCTTTCTTGAAGGGTCCGCTGATAAACTAATAGAAGAGGCTATAAGGAATAAGGATGATAATTTAGCTGCTTTTTTAATCGAGAAAAAAGCTTTTGTTCAACCGGCAGTAAAAGAAGAGCTTTTTTCTCTTTTAATTCAATCGGGTAAAGCAGAGCTTGTTGAATCGGTAAAGATCCTCTTAAAGCTTATTTTGCTTCGTTCTATTGAAGATAGACCTCGAGACATAATGAAAGAATTACTCTTCCATTATGATTATTTGATTCGGTTTGATAAAAAAGAAATTGAAAAACAAAAGAAGAGCCTGCTTATCGTAAAGTTATGTGCTGCTGCAGGTTTCAAACAGGAAGAGAGCAAACCATCCCAAACAACTTCCTTCTTAAGAAAAGATAGCCTTCAAATCGAAAGAGAGAGAGTCCTTGAACCCGTAAAGAAAAAGGCGGAAGATTTAAGCATAGGGTATGAAGCTTTTCATGCGCTTCCGGAAGAGGAAGTTCTAAAAAAAATATCTTCTTCAAAAGAACTTATAAAATTGGTGGAATGGCTTAAATACACACCTTTAGCAAAAACATGGCTTGAAGAGCATCCAAGAGTACTAAATATTATAAAAAATGAATTAAGCAACGCCAAGTTGATTGATCAAAAAAAAGAGTTTTTTAGCGTTCTCCATACCTTAAAAATCCTAGAAAATAAGGATTATCAAATCTTATTAAAAGAGGCGATAGAAAATAACGATGAAAGTTTTGCCTTCTATCTTATTTCGGAGCTAGACCCTTTTGTTTTAAAAGGCGGGTTTCAAGGTAGATCCTTTATAGAAATAGCCGTCGATCATTTTGGTTTTTATTCAATTGCGCTAAAGCTTATAGAAAAAGGGGTTTCAATCCTTCCTCTGCTTAATCAACAGGGGATCCTTTTTCAAACCCTAGGCAACGCTTTAGGAACGCTTAAGAAATCAGAAGACGCGATTAAATTTTTAAATGAGCTTGTAAAAAACAAAAGAGTCTTTCAAGGGTTGGATTCTAGTGATAGGTTAAAAATTTTCAATTTACTGCTATCTGACGAGTCGAATTTAGGTGAAGAATTAGCTATTAAATTTGTTCTAGTTGACAAATCCTTCATTACCTTAAGAGATGAAAACGGAAATACTCTTTTGCATAAAGCCCTAATGGAAAGGAACTATAAACTGGCAGAAGTTCTTCTAACTCTTGCAGATGAACATCTTCTTAAAAGTCCCAATAAGGAGGGGATAACACCCCTTTATCTAGCTTTAGAAAAAGAAAGAACAGAGTTTATCTATTTTCTTTTAGATAGCGGGGTGTCCTTAAGCGACCCGGTAGACAAGGATGGAAATACAGCTCTTCATTTAGCTTATATTAGAGACGAATATTTTGTGATTCAAAGTCTGCTTAATTATGGTGCACACCCTTTTATAAAAAATTATAAAGGCGAAAGAGCAATCGATTTATCTAAAGAGACTGATGACAGACCCCCTCCCTTAATTGATAACGAAGAAAGTTTAGAGGACTTAACTACAACCATAAACCTAGCCAATTTATTTGCGGATCATTTTTTCCAAAACATGAAAGATGAAGAGGGGCGAAACCTAGAGGGCAACGTTTTTTTTCTTTCTATTCGATATTTTAGAACTCTTTTAAAAACTTCCTTGCAAGATTCTGAAAACTTAACAGTAAAATCCTATAAAAATAAATTAAAGGAGTTGGAAAATCGATTAAAGAAACTGGAAGCTTTTGCTAAAACACTGGCAGACATCCCTTTAATAAAGACTGAGTATGATAAAAAAAGGGCTTTTACCTTATTAGAAGATCGAATCCGTCATCAGGTTAAGCGGCTGAAGGAAGGTGAGGCTCTTTTAATACCCTCCGGTTGGGTAAATCATGCGATGCTGCTTGAGGTTAAAAAAGAAAAAGAAGGCTATGCCCTAACTATTTTTAATACGGGGGATGGGACACCTTTTCATGAAAGATTTGTCACTCATTCAAAAACTTATATTAATCCTGTCCAAATTTACGAAAAAGTGCCCTTAGAGCGGATTATCGAAACTGGCTTTTTAAAGACGCTTTTAGAGATTAAAACAGAAACCAAGGAAGCTTCGTATGGAGCAAGTGATCTTTATATGGCCGCTTTCAAACGTTTCGAACCTTTTAAAAAAGAAGTGCCTAAATCCGAAAAATTGTTTTTAACGGGACAAAGAGCCGGAAGCTGTACTATGAGGGTACAAAACGCTTATGTGAAGAATTATTTTAAAAATGAGCCTAACGGGGCATTAATCCTTTACGAAATGAAAAAAAATGCCTTAAAGGAAGTACTGAAAAAAATTAAAGCAAGTCCCGAAGTTCCAAAAAACGATTCATTTGTAACAATAGTTAAGGGAGCTCTAGAAGATTTTAGCAGAACCACCCTGAGCCATTTTTTAACAGGGGTTGGTGAAGAAGAGGATTTTTTTAATCACGTCTATCTATCAGATTTTAAAGACATCCTAAGAGAGTTAAATATTGATACGAAACTAAAAAGATTCGAGAATCTTAAGAATTCGGAATTACAATTAATTGAGAAAAGACTTTTTGCCCATGCTAAAGCTAGGAAAAAAGGAAAGAGAAAAATAAAAGACCCCCTAGGGAATAAAACGGCTATAGAATCCCTTTTTCTCATACACGAAATTTTTGATTTAATGCCGGCTTTAAAGGATTCCTCTTCACACCCGGATTTTAGTTTGCCCCAAGGTCTTTTATCTAATAAAACGGTTTTAAAAGAGAGTGTAAGCCGTCTTTTATCGGGGTTAGAGAAACCGGGTAGAATTTCAGGTGAAAAGGAAGAGCCGGCAGCTCAAATATCACCTTATTTCGAATGGGGTAAAGAAAGCAATCTCAAAGACATCTTGAAAAACCTTCAAAATCAAACTGATTTTATCGATAGCTACGCCAAATTTGAAACGACCCGAACTAAAGAAAAGAAGGTTCTAGATTTATCTTCAAAAGTGCTATCGGAAATGAGTCTGCCCCCTATAGATCGTGTGGCGCTTAAAGATTTGTCTCTTATTGAAGTTAAGAATGCCCTAGAAAATCTTGATCGCTTAACCAAAATAATCATGGAAAATATAAACCATGATCCTATTGCTTACCCTGACAGGATCATCGCATTATATGCAGCTATTGCTTGGATTCATGCTCTTTCTGAAGTTTACGATCATGAAACGACCCCCGATATTTTTCCTTTAAGGGATTTTGCCATAGACACAACTCTCTTAACAGATCTAGAGCAAAACTTTCATAATGTGATTTACGATCCTGAACTTAAATCCAGATTGAATGGTTTGATCAATTATTTTAATCAAGTGAACTCATCAAAATCCACCTCTATGACTCTTTTTGCTTATCCCAAATGGCCTGGAAAAGAAGGGAGCATTCAACTCCCTCTTCCGGCTTTTGGCGAACACCAGTACTTGCAAGAAATTGTTAGAGATCTAGAGAAAAAGGAAAGCGGGGTTTTAAAGCTGATAGATAAGAGGTATGAGAAATTAGATTACTCGATAAGAAAAAAAATCACTTTAAGTGACTTTAGAATCGCTTCCCTTTTAGTTTCAAAATCCCAATTGCCGCTTACATTTTCAATGGCGATGACGGTATTTAACATGGCTTATTTCTTATGTCATGCCACATCTAGTGATATTGAAGACAAAGGTTCCTTGCCTCAAGGCCCTATCCTAAAAATTACGGAAAAAAGCAGCGATTTAAAAGGTGAAAGAGATTTTGTATTAGATTATAACTTTGCTATAAGAAGAACTCTTAGAGATAATATTTTAAGAAAACACCTTTCTTCAAATAAAATAAAGGGAATGGGCTCATATGCCAAGACACATGGACCTTTAGCTGAACACTATTCTGAAGGGTCTTTACCCACCCAAACCATCGATGCCTTAAGCCCCGTTACTTCCGAAAATCAATACACCTTGCAATCTCCAACAACCCTACGAGGCATTCTTGCAGTCTCACTGAGCCATCCACTTAAGTTTTATCATTTGATCGATTGGTTAAAAAACTCTTCAAAAGAGCTTTTTGAGAAAGAGAAAAGAGTTTTTCTTTCATTAATTTTATTTAAAGGGAATGACCTTGCTAATGCTTTAAAAGAAGACCCCTCGCTTGGAGATAAACTTTTAAAGGCTCTTTCTGTATCCTTAGACGAGATCTCTTTTTCATTAATTAGTTTAAAAGAGAGTGTTAATGAAAAAACTAAAGGGGAGTTAAGTTCTCTTTCTGAAGCTAAATTATTTTTAACCCATCAAAAAATCAGATTTCTTAAATTTCTCCAAAATGAAGGGATTCTTTCTCAAGAAGAGGCTCAAAATTTAGTCACTAACGAAAGGTCTCAAATACTCGATTTATTGAAATTCGGAGAATCATTTAAGATTGAAGCCATTAAAAATTTTTCAAGGGATTGCTTCCTAGCAAGTTTTCTTTACTTTCCCCCTAAAGAAAAAAGCGAATATTATTTATTACTCGACCAATTCCTTTCGCAGGAAGAAGACCAAAATACTGTTTTAGACCCCTCCATACATCATGATGCCATAAAAGGCTTTTTAAGAGCCTCTGATGGGTTGTCTTTGCTCTTTGAGGAACCCGAAAATGAAAATGGTTCTTTTATCAGACATTTTCTTAAGCAAAAATTTGATATCATAGTTAGCCAAGGGACGAAGTTTCTCATTCGGTACCCCATAGTTGAATTTAGCGCTTTTAACAGTGAATTCAAGCTTGATTTAATGACCGGGTCTTTAAGGCAAGATGGCCTTCTTCTTCAGGACTTAAGCGACATTGAGAGTCATTCTTTGTATATCGAGCTTTTTAAAGACGAAAAATTAAAACCCGGAAAAGTCATTAAGGGCAACGATGAGATTCTATTTGAAGGATGGAGAGGAAAAAATAAAATCATCTTTACTTTAGGTCAAATTTCCAAAAAAAAGCAGCGTTTAAAAATCGAACAGGAATTTGAAGGGGAACTTTTTAAATACATTCCCAATAAAAAAATTCCTAAATTCCCTGACTGGTTTCCTTTAGAAAAATTACCTGTTACAGAAAATTATACTTTTTGGGCTTCTAACACTAGTGAGAGAGTTCTTATCGTTGATAAGACAACCAAAGAGATCAAAGAGGTTGATAGCTTTGGGGCGATTAAAATTGAAGGAGAGCTTTATGATTGGTTGGAGGCTTCAAAAATTCCAAGCGCCAAAAGTTTATTCCAATTAGATGACGTCCCTTATGTAGCTGTTTTAAAAAAAGAAGAGGGGATTCATGAATTTGATCTTAGGATTAAATATAACAGGCTTATAGATGAAAAAGGCATAAAGCTTGAATTTAGAAGAAACACTCATAACCAGTGGGTTTTTCTGCAAGATCCCAACTTTCATATAGCTGAAACGCAAAAAATCCGGGGAATAAGCCCTACTTTCAAAAATTTTCTTGTGCTTGAGAACGATAAAAAGGAAAGGAAGGTCTTAATTTCCCTTAAGACCTATAAAGACAGGCATGAAACCGAACAAAATACTGAAGGAAAGTCAAGTTTTGAAACAGCTCTAATCGATTTGACAAAAGAAGGTAAACTAAATCCCAAAAAGACAAAAGATATCGTCATCGCAGCTTATTATTACACCTTAGATGGGAATTTGGAAGCAGCGCTTAGACTTTTAAAAGGGTTAAGGGGCCATAGAAGATTTTCAGGCGAAGAGCTTAAGTATTTGGGGTGGATAATTTTTAGCGGTTTAGAAACAGGTAATATGATTCCTGAAGCCATAGCTTTACGCAATTTTACCATTTGGCTTGTGCAAGAAAACCTTTTTCGGCATCCAAAACAGGAAAAGATTAAAGTGGATGCAGTTTCTATTTCTGATTTTTATGAAGCTCCGGAGTTATTTGAAGCCTTTTTTGAAAATCTAATTTTTTGGGGGGAAAAAGACAAATTCAGCGCCCTTGCCACAACTTCTTATACCGATTATTTAGATATTAGAAAAAAAGTAGATAACCGATTCAGACTCGATTCCTCAAGAAGCGAGAATCGGGAGGCTCTTTTAAAATGGCATGAGGAAAGCGCTTTCCTAAGCCATTTAGTTTCACATCCTCAGATTATCCTTCGTTTTAATCATATCATGAGTGAGACAAAGATCTATCAAAGACAAAAAATTGCCCCAAAATCTATTGGACGTGAGATCAAGGCTAACATCAAAGCTTTTGGTTCCACCTCTTCGCCCTTTGGCAAAGCAAACCTAGAGTCAACTCAAAAAGCGATAGACTGTCTTAGGAAGATAAGTTCGAGAACACGTCCTCAACATGAACTAAGGGACAATTTTTTAAACTTTTTGAAGGTCGCCGAGGAGGGGACTGCCAAAGAAAAGCAAGAACTTTTGTTTTTTCTTCAAGATGGCCGATTTGAGCCGGATGCTATCAATAAAGCTATTCGCGTTCTTCTTGAATCCGTTATCTTAAAAAAGGAAAATTATAAGCAAATGCTTCAATTGGTGAATCGAATTGCTAGTAATAGAGAAGCCAGGGAGTCGTTAGAAAGATTAAATGAACTTCTTAAAGAAGAAGAAGACTTAGAAATACCTGATTTGCCGCCTCTTGATTCCATTAAATTGAAGGATTTACCTGAAAAACCGATTCAGAGCCCCTTAAGTTTTGAACTCAAAGAAGGAAGTCGGGACTATTTTCTTAAAAAAGCATCCCTCGGAAGTCAGATTCTTATCTCCGGAAATAAAAAAAGAACCCATAAACCTTTCCCTGAATATAAGCCAAAAGACTCTTACTCTTATGAAAGATATCAAAAGCTTAAAAGAGACTATGAAGAGGGGTGCAGGCTTAATGATGAAAGCTTGATCTATTATTTAAATGAGGACCAGGAGCTAGGTTCGCTTCTTAAGGATTTAAAAGAAGGTCATAAAGAAGAGGAAATTAAAATAGGGGATCTCCTTTTAAAAGCTTGTCAACTATGGCTAAAAACCGATTATCAAGAAGATTTTTCTAGGGGGGTGGCGTTCAATTTAGAGCTTCTGGGAAGAAAAAAATCACCGCCTACTTTTCAAGAAATGGTCTCTATTTTCTTACAAAAAAATAAGCAAGGGTACACAAGATTTAATCCTAACTTAACCGAAGAAGAAGTTCAAACCCTCCACAATTTAATAGGTGAGATTGTAGTAAGAAGTGTCGATCATTCGGAAATTGGCAAAAGAATCGGACATTTAAAGAATTTGAAAAAGATGAAAGAGAAAGGAGATGAAACGTTTCAATTTGACACCCTCCAAAAACTTGGTTCATCCTATGCGGAAAACCTTAGTGTGGATCCTTCCTTAGACCCGGAGCTTGTTGTCTTTGAATGGGCAATGAATATGAGAATTCGTAAAGATCAGGTCGATGCCATTAAGCAATTTATGGATAATTCTGAAGGAAAGCCCAAAAATATCTTCTTACAAAAAATCATGGGAGCTGGAAAAACACTCGTTCTCGGCACCCTTCTAGCTTTAAAAAAAGCTGATGGGTATCATCTATCCGTATTAGTCCCTACCTCCTCTCTCTATGACCCGAGTGTAGATGATATGAGGATCCGATCTTCAAAAGTATCCGGTCAAAGAACTCAAAGCCTAAGCTTTAGAAGAGGGCCTGAACACTTTAATAAAAATTTCCTGATCTATTTCTACAATGTTCTTATCACGGCGATAGTAGAACAAGACTCTGTAATCCTGTCACCTGAAACCTTGCAATCTTTAGAAAACCAGTACCTCGATGCAAGAGAATCCTTATCCTTGCTTTACAGAAAACTAAAGCGTGAAAGCTCCAAAGGATCTATTTCTGGAGAAATTCAAACTTTAGGAGAAATTGAAACACTTGAAGCTTCGGCGCATATTCTTAAAAAGATTCTAAACTTATTTGCTGAGAGAGCAATTTTTACACTCGATGAACCGGACCAGACCCTTGAATCAAAAAAAGAACTTAACTTCCCTTTAGGAGATAAAGTTTCGCTTCCGAAAAAAGGGTTATATTTTGTTAAAGAGCTCTATTTACAAGCTGCATTGGATAAAGAAATTAGTGAGCTTGGATTGGATTTAAAAGCTAATAATCAAAGCGAGGTTCAAGAACCTTCTTTGCAGCAAATTGTTAAAATCATGACAAAAAAAGTTCTTCAACGTTTTGCGCTAAATGAGGAGTCGGCTGAATCCCTTGGCCTTAAGCCTGAAATAATACGTTCTATTAAGGAATTAGACTTATCTGATTTTCCCGATTCTTGCCTTCATAGTTTTAAAAGATCACTCTCTCACAATGTTTTGGAAGGGCTAGAAAAAGCCGTCGTAAAGCTTGGTAAAGACGCTTCCTTTGAAAGTGTTAGAGGATTTTTAAACGATAAGGAAAACAAAGAAGTTGAAGAGGAGGATTTTTACGAAAAATACTTACAGTACTCTGAACTCCTAGAGCTAAAAAGGATCTATCAATACTGGTCTTTAGAAGATAAAGATAGTCCGGAAGTCAAGAAAGCAAATGCTTTATTTATAAATGAATTGCATCAAAGAAATGCAGAAGCTGCCGAATCGGTGATACTAGTTAAACAAGAGCTTCAAGAATGGTTAAAAAGTAGTTTTGAAAAATCTTGCGACCTTCATTACGGTTTTTCAGAAGCAGATAAAACAAAACGGATTGCGATCCCTTATTCTGCTAATAACACCCCTAGCGAGAATTCTGAATTTGCCGATCCTTGGGAGATGGCTAACAGAACTTTACAGCTCTATATCTATAAAGGTTTGAATTTCGATGAGACTGTAAGTTTAGTTGAAAAACTTAAAGTAAAGGTAAAGCTTGAGCGTACCGAGTCGGGCGGCGGGGATCCGGATGAGACACCAACGGCTATTCTATTTTTTAAAGCCACAGGCCATCGATTATTAGCCGTCTCAAAAGGAGACATAGAACTTATTGAAGAGATTCAAAAGAAATTAAAAATGGGTAATGAGCAGGCTTTAGATTTAATGCTATCTTTTGTAATTGAAAATGTCATCGGGAAGGCTCACTTTTACACGGAGCAAATTAACTCAAATGCTCAAAATCTAGCTTCCATTCCTTTTTGCATTCAAGGGTATACGGGGACGATGGAAAACGCCGATACGTTTCCGGAACGGGTTGAACCCCATTTTGATTTTGGGACAAACGGTCGAATATTGGATGTTCTTTTAAATCGAAATAATGTCGTTCATACCCTTAAACAAGCCTCTCCTTTAGAACACTTAAAAGAGCTGCTTGGCTATGAAACCCTAAGCTCGCCAAAATCCTTAAAGGTTCATGCCCTTGTGGATTTAGGGCCCATCTATAAAGGAGTAGACAGTGTTTCAACAGCAAAAGAAATATTGCGTTTTTTCACTCATCATCCGGTTATGGAAATGAGAAAGATCAAAGGGGTTTTGACTTGGGATGATAAAACTAAACTCCTAACTTTTATCAAGCAAGGTCATGAAGAGAACCCGATTGTTTTGCCTTCAAGTGATAGTGAGACGATACAGGCCGTGACAGGACTAACAAAAGAAGAAATTTTTGTGTTCTACCCTCATCATAAGCTAACAGGGGCTGACGTTGAGCTTCCGGATGATGCCGTTTTCTTAACGACTTTTTCGGAAAAAACACCTTTAAGAGATTTCTTGCAAGGAAATATGAGGGCTAGAAAATTATTTCATAATCAAAAAGTTGAAGCCATTGTTTTAAATACTGTTGCTGACCTTATTTTAAAAACATTTGAAGATGAGGGTCAAATTTCTCTTGATCATCTAGTTCTTTTCTCTGAAATGAATGAAAGCGAGCGGCAAAGCCATGATTATCTGCAATCCGTCTTACAAAAATTAAACAATGAAGTTCGGAAATACGCTCTCGTTACTCTTTTCAAACAAAAAGATAGTTCTCAAGAAAATGAGGAATATGAAAAAGCAAGAGCTCTTTTTATAAGAGCTTCATATTTCAATTTATTTGAAACTTATGCAATCCCTCCAGAAAACCTTCCGAAAGCGGATTATATTAATGGTGTCATTGATTCCTATCTAAGGCCCTACCTTGGAATGACTATAGAAGAAGCTCTTGCAAAAAAAGGAGATGAATTTCACCCAAGGCTTCAAGAGTTGATTAAAAATTTATCCGTCATTAGGGATAAAGCTCTTGCTAAACTTCCTGAGACCATACCAGGGAAAGCAAATGAATTATCAGGAAAAGAGATAGTGGCCGAGCGATTGGAAGAAGTAGAAAGCTTAAAAGAGCAAAATTTAGAAAGCCAGTATCAAATTGAGTTAGAAGGGATAGAAGACGCTAGTAAAAAACCTAAAGCGGCTATTGAAATTCCTTGGAAAGAAAGCGCAATTCTTGCTTTTGAAAAGCATGGGTTAGTTCCGGTGGCTTTTCAAAAGCAAGAGAAAGGACAAATACCTGCTATTTTCCGACTCTCAGATGTTCTTAGAGCAAAATCTCCTATTTCCCAATTTTCTCATTGTTTTTCAGACAACCTTTTAGCGACTCAAAACTTTTTAAGTGTAATTGAAGGGGAGATAAATATTTTTGATTCGAATCAGAAAAAGATTTATGAGGTCTTAGTAACAAAAGATAAGGATGAGCAGTGGCAGGTTCTTCTTCTTTCTATAGCTGAAGCGGAAAGTTTTAAAAAAAATCTTCCCGATTTAAATAGGCCTGCTTGGCTTCTTTCTGCCGAAGGAGAGTTAATTCAAGCAAGCAAGAACAGTCCTTTTGATCCGGACTCTGAAATCCAAAAGTTATTAGTTGAGGTTCTATTTCTAAAAGGCAGCAACAAAACTTTAAGTCAGAGAAACTGGCGCCCCTATGTGGCTTCTTGGCTTGAAAATGAAGCAAAAATTAAGAAGTTTTTATACGAAAATGTTCTTCTTGCCGAAAGCGAGGAAGCCGAATCGACCTACTTCGGAAGCTTTTTTAATAAAATGCTTGTTGAGGCTAGCAAAAAAGATCGGGAAGATTTAGAAGTTGATTTCTTTTCAACTCTCGGTGTTTTAGCTGCCAATAATAAAACTCAAAAAGCGCTTATTCTTTTGCGCGGTTTGAAATCTTTAACCCCCTTGCCGATCGAAAGCTTTCCGATTCTTCTTTCTTCTTTGGCTTTAATTTTAGTAAATAGCGAAGAAATAAAATTTAAAAAGGCAGCAAGAACTTATATTTTTGAGGTTTTGTCAGAGCTTTTAAAGAGAGGGGAGGAAGAAGACTTAGGTTGGCTTCCTGATGCTTTGAATAGTTTAAATGGGGTTCATGACCTTGAATTTTCGAAAAAAATGGTCGAGGTTTCAGAGTGGCTTGTAAAGATTGGGAAAATTAAAGAAGCAGAAAGTCTAATTCTTTCACGGATTACAAATTTTAAATCCATACTTAAAGGAGACCTTTTAAGAGAAGAATCTTTCAAGGAAAAAATTCTTGAATTACGATATTTGCAATTAAAAATGATTTCCCTCATCGAAAATGAAGAAAATGCCCTTCTTATTAAAAAAACTTTTATGGGCTCGTTACATCATTTGGAAGAGTCTGCCGACCTAAAAGGTTTCTTTAAGGAATTGGCTCAAGATAAAAAGCTTCATCCGGCCCTTGATTTGATTGCAATGGAAACATTCGGAAAAATTGAAAATAAAATTTCTCAAGCGATAGACACCTCTTTTGGTAAAATGACCTGGGCTTCAAAAACTTTAAATGAGTTTGAAATCATAGCCCTTCTTGATGAGACTTTCTTCCAATATAAAGAGAGTTTACCTCTTCACTATGCCTTGGGATTAAAGTTACTTGAAAAAGTTGAGAGATTTACACAGGAATATGACTATTTAAGACAGCCCTATATATCAAAAAAAGCGATCCCCATTGCCGAGACTCTTGTAAAATCAGGTCAGATGGAGGCCGTCGAGTTAGGGAAAAAAATCGCTCGTCAATTTATAGCAAATAGCCCGGATTTTGAAAAACTTAATAGTGAGAGCAAAATAACGCTCGATGAGATTTTATCTCTATCGTAAACTGATTTCCATCTAATCTTTATTTGTCGATAAGCTCATGGAAAAAATACGCACAAAAGAAGAATACGATCTTCTTTGCCAAAAAATCTGGCATTACAACACTCTCTATTATAGCAAAAATAGGTCTGATATTCCTGATGAGGAATTTGATGCCTTATTGAAAAATCTTGAGAAAGTGGAACATGAGCATCCCGAATGGGTATCGCCAAACTCTCCTACGCAACGAGTAGGGGAAAGTTTAACTATTGGTTTTAAAACAGTTAAGCATGCCCATCCCATGCTTTCTCTTGCCAACACCTATTCGAAAGAAGAGGTGGAGGATTTTTTTGAGCGGATTAAAAAATTGACCGGAAGAGAAAATTCTTCGTTTTCCTGTGAACTAAAGATGGATGGCATTGCTGTCTCTCTAATTTATGAGAAGGGCGACTTTAAACAAGGCGTCACACGAGGCGATGGAAAGCAAGGGGATGATATTACCGTTAATTTAAAAACCATTCGTAATCTTCCTCTTAAACTCTATGGAGCTCAGGTCCCTGAAATTTTAGAGCTTCGCGGGGAGGTCTTTATGACACACGCCTCTTTTCAAAGGCTTAATAAGCAAAGAGAGTCAGAAGGCGAGGATCTCTTCCAGAATCCAAGAAATGCAGCCGGCGGTACATTAAAGCTTTTAGACCCAAAACAAGCCGCTCACCGAGATTTAAGCATTATATTTTACGGGTTGCAAGACGGCTTGAGACTCGGGATCCGAACACAAACTGAAATTCATGACTACCTCAATCAACTGGGCTTGCCCACCCTTGAGCTTACCAAAAGCGCACAAACTATAGATGAGGTTTGGGCTTTTGCCGAAGAGGTTCGACTAAAAAGAAATTCCTTGCCTTTTGATATCGATGGGATTGTCATTAAACTTGATGACCTTAAAGAGCAGGCAAAGCTTGGCGCTACTAATAAAACTCCAAGGTGGGCTGTAGCCTATAAGTTTCAAGCAGAGAAAGCAACGACAGAGCTTCTTGATATTACCTTGCAAGTTGGGCGAACAGGTATCCTGACGCCTGTTGCAGAGCTCGCTCCTGTTTTTTTAGCAGGCAGCACTATTGCAAGAGCTACTTTGCATAATGAAGACGAAGTGATGCGTAAAGATATCCGAATCGGCGATCTCGTATTAATAGAAAAAGGGGGGGATGTCATCCCGAAAGTAGTTGCTTCAATTCCTGAAAGTCGAAAAAGCGGCTCTAAAAGATGGCAGATGCCGGAATTTTGTCCAAGTTGCGGTTCGTCCTTAGAAAGAGTTCCGGGAGAGGTCGCCATACGCTGTCCGAATATTTCCGGCTGCCCCGCCCAATCCTTAAGAAGGCTTACTCATTTTGTGGGCAAGGGAGGGATGGATATTGCAAGTCTTGGTGTAAAGGCCATTATCCAGCTCCTTGAAAAAGGCTTTATTAAAACCCCTTCAGATATTTATCAGCTCACCAAAAAGGAAGTTGCTGAACTAGAGGGTTTTAAGGAAAAGTCAATCCAAAATCTTCTTTCCGGCATCGAAGCTTCAAAGGAAGTATCCCTGGATCGTTTTCTTCACGCTCTTGGCATTAAGCATGTCGGTCTTGGCACGGCTGAGCTATTATCGAAAAAAGCGGGAAGTTTGGAAGCCCTTCAAGAAATGACGTTTGAGGATCTCTATAAAATTGATGGGGTTGGAGAAAAAGTGGCTAGTTCCGTTTTTGAGTTTTTTAACGATCCCAAAAATAGAAATGAAATAAACAAATTACTTGCCGTCGGTGTAAGCCCAAGCTTTCAAAAGCCGCAAGGTTTTGAAAATCATTCTTTTAAGGGAAAAACTTTTGTTCTAACAGGCTCTCTTGATAAATATACAAGAGATAATGCCGCGAAGCTGATTAAGGAAAGAGGCGGTGTGGTATCGTCGTCGATTTCAAAGAAAACCCACTACCTGCTAGCCGGGAAAGAAGCCGGATCCAAACTTGATAAGGCTAAAGATCTTGGGGTTACAATATTAAGTGAGGAAGAGTTTGATTCTTATCTTTAAAAAAATGAAATGGCTTTATAACTAAACCGGATTTATTAATTTACAGTTATTTTCTTACTTGTTATTTCTAAATAATAAGTTTCTCCATTCAATTCCTAATTTTTTTCCGAATAGTCTTCTTACTTTTTCAAGAGGTTCTAATGAAGAAACAAATGGCAATTCTACAAATAAAAACGAATCTAAAAAAATCGACGGAAAAGTTTCTATCGGCATGAAGTTAGAAAGACGCCATAGCTTTGTAATAAGATGCGAGAGGAATGGAGGGAAAAAACAAAGTGTTGATTTAGAGGATTTTAAGCAATAGACTCCTTTCGAAACTCCGCTTTGATAGAGATTCAGTCACCCATTATAGCTAGAGGAAGTAAGAAAAAAACCACCAAGTCAGAAACCCCTTCAAAAGGATAACTCATGAAAGCCTTAGTGTTCCATCACCCAAAAAAAGTTAAGGTTGAAGAAGTTAAAGATCCGAATATTGAAGATGACAAAGATATTATAGTTAAAGTTACCTCGACTGCCATTTGTGGTTCTGATCTTCATATTTATAATGGATTTATCCCTCAAGCAAAGGACATGGTATTAGGTCATGAATTTATGGGTATTGTTGAGGAAACCGGAAAAGGAATTAAACACTTAAAAAAGGGTGATCGTGTGGTAGTTCCTTTCCCCATCGCTTGCGGCAGCTGTTTTTTTTGTAAGCACGCCTTGCCGACCCACTGTGAAACTTCAAATGATAATTATGGCCCTGAAGGGGGGATGCTTAAAGAAAAAGGCGGAGCTCTTTTTGGCTATACCGATCTTTATGGCGGCTATCAGGGAGGGCAAGCGGAATATGTTCGAGTGCCCTATGCTCATTTTGGCCCAAGAAAAATTGAAGATAACTTAAGGGATGAGGAAGTTCTTTTCCTATCCGATATTTTTCCAACGGGTTGGTCGGCAATTGATTGGGCAGAGCTAAAAGGAGATGAAACCGTTGCGGTTTTTGGTTGCGGCCCCGTTGGCATAATGGCTCAAAAAGCCGCTTGGTTGAAAGGAGCTAAACGCGTGATTGGAATTGACCCCTTAAATTATAGATTGGAAATAGCTAGAAAAAGCGCCAAATCCGAAACTATTAACCCGTATGAAACAAATGTCGTAGAATTCTTAAGAGAAATCACTGAGGGACGTGGGCCGGATGTCTGTGTCGATGCGGTTGGCATGGAAGTCGATCGAAACTTTGGGGAAAAAATTTCAAATACCCTTCATGGGCAAGCAGGGTCTATAAAAGTTATAGACCTCGCTGCAAGTGCAGTTCGTAGAGGGGGTATCATCTCAATTGTCGGGGTATATGGAAGCCCTTACGATAATTTTCCTTTTGGTCAAATTTTTGACAAGGGGATTGCTTTAAAGACAGGTCAAGCTCCAGTCCAACACTATATAGATGAGCTACTTAATCTCGTAAGAAGCAATAAAGTGACATTAGATGATATTATTACGCATGTCTTACCTTTAGAGCAAGCCGAGAAGGCCTATGAAATTTTTTGCAAAAAAGAAGATAATTGTTTAAAGGTTATTTTAAAGCCCTAAAGAAGGCAGGTTTTAAATAATTAGCTTATTTTTAGTTAGATGAGGAAGATAACTCTCTTGCAATTAGCATAACCCTAGAGAATAGAGGCATAACTTCCTCTCCTCTTGTTAGCTATTAAAATATATTTTATAGTTTTTTTAGTAGCCCGGGTTGAGAGGTTTAATGTTATTTGAGAAGCATCTATTCATTTTTTTAATGGGGTCTTTGCTTGTCCTTGTCCTAAGTTGCGAGTCAAAGCCTCGCATCTACCCGGATTATAAAAGGGCTGAAGCTACCCTTATTTCAGCGGAAGGCAGCTCGGTCCAGGGGATTGTGACTTTTACAGAAGTTGAGGGCGGGGTTAGAATTGTGGCTGTTGTTGAAGGCCTGCTTCCCGGAAAGCATGGCTTTCACATTCATGAGATCGGCAACTGCTCTAGGATGGAGCAAAGGTCCTACGGGAATCATTTTAATCCCGATAACGAGCATCATGGGGGGCCGAATGATAGTCCAAGACATGCGGGAGACTTAGGAAATATTACAGCTAATTTAAGAGGAAGAGCCCATTACGATGCAGTAGATAGATTAATTACACTTGACGGACCGGAATCGATTGTCGGAAGATCCATTGTTATTCATAAATACCCTGATGATTTTATTTCTCAACCTTCAGGAAATTCAGGCCCGGCTGTTGCTTGCGGGCTTATTGAACCTAAAGAATAGTAGTTTTTAATAATAAGAAACGAGGGGAGTCCATGAATCAAGTTTTGAGGTTTCATATACTGCTTGCGGCAGCTCTAATTTTTTTCGGATGCCAGTCTAAAAAAGAGGAAAGCGCACCACCGATTAAAAAAGCCAAAGCCATCCTTCTCCCAACAGAAGGAAATGAGGCGGTCGGAGAAGTTTATTTTGAAGAGACGGGAGAGGGGGTTTTGATAACAGCTGTCATCACCAAATTAAAAACCGGAAAGCATGGGTTTCATATTCATGAAAAAGGGGATTGCTCTGCAAAAGATGCAAGCTCGGCGGGCGCCCACTTTAACCCCGATAATGAGCCTCACGCAGGCCCATTAGACAAAAAAAGACATGTAGGCGATCTTGGTAACCTAGAAGCTGATGAATCAGGGGTCGCGCGCTATAAACGAATGGATAAAGTGGTGCAGCTAAATGGCTCAAAATCAATTATTGGAAGAAGCGTTATTGTCCATGAAAAAGAAGATGATTTTGTGACGCAGCCAACAGGAGATGCCGGCGGCAGGCTTGCTTGCGGGGTTATTTTACCCTTTGATGAAGAAGCCAAATAAAAAAAATTTAAATGCCCTCGCTCTGGAGGGCATTTTTTTATGCCACGCGAAGAGAATTTTTTTCTAAAGTTCCGCGTAGCGTTTGGTGGTTGAATCCATGGATGCGAACCGTTTGAAGAGTCCCGATAAGTTCTTTGGGCCCTTCAAACACGACATTTTTCCAGCAGCGTGTGCGCCCTTTTAAAAGGCCGTCATTTTTCATAGCTTCATTTTCAACAAGGATTTCAACGGATTTATCGAGAAATAATTGTCGGTGCTTTGCATAAATGCCTTCTTGAAGTTTTAAAAGCCTTTGAAGACGATCGCTTTTAACCTCTTCCGGAATGTCATCCTTCCATCTCATGGCCGGTGTGCCTTCTCTTGGGCTATACTCAAAAAGGAAAGCGACCCCATACTCAATTTCTTTTAAGGCTTCATAGGTTTCGAGAAACTCTTCCTCCGTCTCAGTTGGAAAACCGACTATAATATCTGTTCCAAAGACGACATCCGGGCAAATCTCGCGGAAAAGCCTGATTTTTTCAAAATATTGCTCCTTCGTGTAAATTCGATGCATTTTTTTCAAAATGCGATTCGACCCGGCTTGCAAAGGGAAATGAATGAATTCACAAAGACTCGGGAGATCTCTTACAGCTTCCATAAGCTCCCTTGTAATATCGATTGGGTGGCTTGTCATAAAACGAACTCTTTCAAGACCCTTAATAGCGTCCAATTTGTAAAGAAGGTCGTGGAAAAGACAATTCCACTCCGGGCAATCCTTGCCGTAGCTATTCACATTCTGTCCAAGAAGCGTGATTTCTTTGTACCCTTGATCGACAAGACGAGAAGCTTCTTCTATAATGTGGGAAGGATCGCGTGAGACTTCAGGCCCTCTTGTATAAGGAACGACACAGTAAGTGCAAAATTTATCACATCCTCTAATGATCGAAATGTGGGCTTTATGCCTATCTTCTCTTCGAGCTACTAAGTAATCAATTTCATGCTCGAACTTATTTGCTAAGCGAAACACTTTTTTTCGGGACGCCAAGACTTCATCGATCACGTTATTTAATTCGTGGATATTATTAGTTCCTAGGACAAAGTCGATGCGAGGCAGTTTTTTAAAAAGAGTTTCTTTTTTTGCGTTTGCCATGCAGCCTGTGACGCCGATGATCGCTTCTTTTTTTAAAGTCTTTCCGAGTTTGCCGATTTTTCCCAAAGCCTTGCGCTCCGCAAGGTCGCGAATCGAACAAGTATTAAATAAAAGAAGATCGGCCTCATCCTCACTTGCTGTTTCTTCAAGACCGCGCTCTTTTAACATCCCTGCCATGACTTCAGTATCAAGTTCATTCATTTGGCAGCCGTATGTTTTCACAAAGAATGTTTTTGGGTTGTTCATTGGACTCTCTTTAAATCTTTTGAAAGTCTATGATCATATACTCTTTTAGGCAAAAAAAAAAGCCTCTTTATAGAATTTCTTTAGGGATAACGCCCAAGGCTAGCCTTAAAATAGACAAAAATTTTCGATAGATTGTAAACATTTTATTTTATTCCAGGGTAAAAGGGTGTTCTAAAATATTTATTTTACTTCTCTATTTTAAAAAGAGCGTCCATAGCGATTTTATCCCACTATTCATTCTTACAGCGCTTTTTTTACGATATATTGAGTAAATAAGTTGGCAAAAAATCGAAAAGAACTGTATGATTGTGGACTATTGAATTAAAGAGATTAAACAAATCGTTAGGATTTACGACAATGACAGCAAAAAAAGAAAAAGCGATGTTGCATGAGACGCTTCTTTTAAAAAAGGAGCCCAGTGACGTTAACTGGATTTTAATCGATGCAGAAGGCAAAACGCTTGGTAGACTTGCAGCTGAAGTAACAAAAATTTTGCGAGGCAAACACAGGCCTACTTTTACACCAGGTGTTGACCTTGGCGATGGCGTTATTATTATCAATGCTGAAAAGGTTTATACAACAGGAAACAAGGGTGCCCAAAAAATCTATAGACGCCATACCGGCTATCTTGGAAATATGAGGGAAGTTCCTTTGAACGTTGTGCTTGCACGTGACCCGCAAAGACCAATCACGCAAGCTGTAAAGGGAATGATGCCAAAAACGCGTCTCTCAAATGCTCAGTTAAGACGTCTTCGTGTTATTGCTGGTAGCGAACACGGGATGGAAGCTCAGAAGCCCATCCAGGTAAATATTTAAATTGTGAAGAAGGAGTTTTGCTTTGTTGCAAGAATACGTAGACACAGGTAGACGCAAAACAGCCGTTGCGTCAGTACGCTTAAGATCCGGTACAGGAAAAGTTGACATTAATGGCAAAGCATTTGAAGAGTATTTTCCTCTCGATATGCAACGTAAATTAGCTTTAGCTCCCTTAGGAGTTGTAAATGTTACAGGACAATTCGATTTATTGATCCGTGTTAAAGGCGGTGGCGTTGAAGGACAAGCGGAAGCTGTTCGTCTTGGTCTTGCAAGAGCGCTTATCCAAGTTAATGAAGCTTTTAAACACGAATTTAAAGTTCTTGGATTCTTAACTCGTGATTCCCGTATGAAAGAACGTAAGAAATACGGACGCGCTGGTGCCCGTAAGAGATTCCAGTTCTCCAAACGTTAATTCAATTTTGGAATTTTTATCAGTTCAACCTTTGAAGTATTACTTCAAAGGTTTTTTTTTGCTTTTTTATCCTAGACTTTTTCGAAATTCGCTTTTGTTCGGATAAAATCTGTTTTTGAGATTTTTGATAATTTTGAAAATAATATAAGAGCATAGAATTGCAAAATTAAGTAAAAAAGAGCCTATTAAACAATCAAAGGCGAATTAACGAAAGAAATGTAGTTAATTAGAGCGCCGGTTAAAGTTCAATTTAGAGAAAGGTCTTCCGGAATCATGGAAATGGTAGCGTACTTGCCCCCCATCTCGCGGAGAAGAGTTTGCCAAAGCTTATCATGAGGGATCTCGAAGATATGTCTTTGACTTGCGGGGTGCAAGAACCAGTGCCCGTCTAGAAATTCTCTTTCGAGCTGGCCTGCTCCCCAGCCTGAATATCCAAAACAAAGAAACATTTCAGGCCCTGTCGAGTCGGTAATCGATTCTTGTAAAAATTGTAAATCTCCTCCTAAATAAACATTCTGACAAACCTCAAGAGTCTGCTGAGGAATCTTACTTGAAGTGTGAAGAAGCATCATTTGGTTGGTTTGAACCGGGCCCCCGGCTCGAATCTCTACATGCGGATTGGCAAGTTCCTCAACATTAATGATTTCCTCTGGTAAATCAATAGATAGGCTTTTATTAATAACAATCCCGAAGGAGCCGTTCGGGTTATGCTCGCAAACCAGGACAACTGCCCTAAAGAAGATTCCTCCCTCAATATCCGGGGTAGCTATAAGAAAAGTACCTTTTTGAATTTGAGCGTAAGGTAAACTTTCCATCACAAAAAGCCTTTGGTTTCTAACCTTCTTTAAGGTTATGGGTTATTGACAAAAGCAACTATTGCTGCAAGGGTCGAGTTCCGTTTCTAAAACTCTAAAGTCATTAAGTTGAGTATTATACATCTTTAAGTACTCTTCAACTTCGCCTATTCTTCTTAAGAGTTCACTAAATACCTTATTGAATTCAAGATTCTGGATAAGGCAAGGATTCATAGTACAAGTACCTGTTTCATCTAATACCATAGTGACTCGAGAAAGGGAAGTTGCGATTTGATCAATTTCATCATTAAAGAAATTTCTAAATTCTTGCGGAGTGCAGAGTTTCATTAATAGGTTAAGTCTGCGAGCTCTTAAACGCTGCCAATTCTTATCTAAATGGAATAAGATCCCATAATGATTGACATCATTCATCAGAGTTTCACCTTTTGCTAGAAGAGAAGAAAGCTGTAAGTAAAGTTCATCACCAACAAGAACCCTTCCGACAGTTCCTCGTCCAAGAGAAATATCATGAACAATTTGTCTTGCATCTCCGGCTAAGACAAAAGCGTGATCCATTGTGGAGTTTAATGTTTTGGCGGAGGCTTTAAATTCGGCAACCGTTTCCTCAATTTCAGGCCATAAGTCGATGACATCTTCTGTTATCGTCTCTAGATTCTTTGTGAAAGCTTCGACACTATTTAGCGTATTATCCAATTTTTCAGGTTGATTTAAAGTGGTTGTAATTTCTCCAAGATTTGCAAAAGTTTGCCCGATATTTTCGATAACGGAGTTATCTTTAACCGCATTTAAAGTGCTGATGATGCCATCGAGAGCTTCTTCAAATTTATCGGAGAGTTCTTTGAACTCCTTTAAAGTTTCTTCAACCCCGCCTGACTCATCGGCAAAAATAATATCTTTGCTTGTTAATAGTATTAAGGGTTCGCCTTCCCTAGGTGGTTGAGGACGAATATTTACAGAGCGTTCACCAAGTAAACCTGAAGTTCTTAGGGCTATTTCATCGCTATTGAACACTTCAACGCTTGAGTCAAGAGTAAGGGTCAGCTCGTAGGGGTAAACAATGCCGTTATGGGTAGGCCTTGGATCTTCTTCACCTAGAATTTCTCGGATTTCAATGACTTCTCCAACCGCTCTTCCGCCAAAAGTGACACGCGTTCCAACAGTCACCTTGTCAATATTGGCGAAGCGAACTTTTAAGCTTCTGCCATCATCACCAACTGTAGGGTGTATGAATAAAAGAATAAAAGCTATCAGTGTGGCGGCTGCTATAACAAACACACCGATCATCATGTTTTTTGTATGGTCGACCATTCTAGTATTCACTCCCTAATGAGATAAAAACATGCTCTCTGAAAAAGCGGCATTTTCGAAAAATCCCTGGATTTGAGGATCCTTATTTTTAAAAAATTCTTCCTTGGGCGCAAAATGAGCCAGCGCTTTATTATAATGCAACGTTAAGTAGTCGCCGACTGTCCAAGCAGATTTTAAGTCGTGTGTCACAACAATTGAAGTGGCTTGAAGCTGCTTTTTGGTGGCGATGATAAGATTATTGATTTGCATGGAAGTGATCGGGTCAAGTCCTGTTGTCGGCTCATCATAAAGAATAATCTTAGGTCTATAAGCGATCACCCTTGCAAGTGCCGCTCTTTTTCTCATACCTCCTGATAGATCGGAAGGCATTTTTTCTTCCGTGCCGGAAAGTCCGACCATTTCAAGAGCTTCTTGAACCCGGTGTCTTATATCTTCTTCCGATAAATTTTTTTCGTGCTGCCTTAGATAGAAAGCGACATTATCACCAACTGTCATAGAGTCAAATAATGCAGAGCCTTGAAAAAGCATACCCATTTGTTTTGTGATTGTATGCTTCTCCCTTCTTGGGAGCGTTAGAAGATTTTGATTATTGATTTCTATAACCCCGCTATCAGGGGTTTCTATACCAATAATTTGTCTTAGAAGAACACTTTTACCAACCCCTGATCGCCCAAGAATTACAACGGTTTGACCGTCTTTCACCTCTAAATTTAAGTTGTTCAAAACTTGATTGGAGCCATAGGATTTATTTAAATTTTTAACGACAATCATGCTAGTAGAGCCTCTCAAGATAGTAATTGATATACGAGTAGGAACTATTGAGCATCATAGTTAAGAAGAAGTTCGAGATTAATATGACGGAATAGCAAATAACGACGCTATTTGTGGTCGATAAGCCGACCCCGGCCGCGCCGCCTCTTGTCGTAAGGCCCTTGTAGCAGGAAATAGTCACAATAATGATCCCAAAAACAAAAGCTTTAGTAAGTCCGCTAAAAACATCAAAGTTGTTGATATGGATAGGCAAAGGATCAATAAAGCTTGAGGAGGGCATGCCATAGTAATGAACTGCTATTAAATACCCCCCAAGGATCCCCATAATCGAGCTAAAAATAGTAAGGAGGGGCATCATTATGGTTCCGCCTATAAAACGAGGGGCGACAAGGTATCTTAAAGGGTCTACCGTCATAGACCGCATCGCGTCAATCTGTTCTGTCACACGCATAGTGCCAAGCTCAGCGCACATAGATGCACCCACTCTCCCTGTAACCATGAAGGCTGTCAAAACAGGGCCTAGTTCTACAAGCATAGCTTTTGCTACCATGATTCCGGTAGCGCTAGCAAGACCTTTATCTTGTAATTGGAAAAAGGATTGAGCGGCTAATACCATTCCGGTTGAAAAGCCGGTAATTGCAACCACGGGAAGGGATTGTACTCCGATGGCATAAAATTGATCGCGGATAAGCCACCATTTTGGGGGACGTCTTAGAGAAACCCAAATGACTTGAAATATCAGTGTAATGTAATCGCCAAGGGCGACAAACGCGTCAGTAAACGAAAATTTCATGTTTCAATCTAATACTTTTCACTAAAAATATCTTAGTTAACTTTATGGTTAAGCTGCAAGTAAGAACGTGAAGAAATCTTTTTAAATTAATTTTATTACTCACAATCAAGACTTTCCTTAAAGGAAAGAGCTCTTTCAGAAAAATTATTTTTGAGTTTTCTTTTTCTGTTTTAATTTTTATAATTCTAATAATTATATTTTTTTAACTGACATTTTTCATAACAAAAGAGAATTAAATGAAGGTTGTAAATTCTGCCCAAAATGATTTTCAAGAAGGACTTTACTCCACTTTTGATTTGGATGATTTAGGGCTTCAAAAAAAGAGCAAATTTGCAAATCTAAGAGGCTGTTGTAATTTTGATATAACAAAGATTCAGCAAGTGTATATCGATTTCAAAGTGAACCTGAGAAACACTTATATCATCATTGCCGGCGTTTTAGAAGAAATTGATACCCAAGCTCAAGAAAGAAAGAGCAAAGTTAATGCTAAAGAAGAATAAAGGACGTTTCTCTAACCCGCATGACAGAAAAACGACAGATAAACGATAAAGGAATTACAATTTTCCCTATCTTGAAGAAGTTATTAAATTTCTTGTTTAAACCAATAAAATAAGTTAGTGCAGGGGGATGGCATTTACTTTAATTTCATCCGATTAAACTATAGCAGCATTATCACTTATTGAGTCTTTTTAGCTTAGAATACAAGCAGATTCAATCTCATCTGGATCTTCTTCCTGAGGTAATGGCTCCATCCTATTTTTAAACTCAAAGTGAGAGGCAATAATTTTAAGCCACTTTAGGGAGGAGTCTTTAGGAAGGCTTTCCGCAATTCTTAAGGCTAAAGGCTCAACATCTTCCTCCTTAAGATTTCTTTTATAGAGACTTGCAATTTTGGTTGTTCCAAGTAGAATGTCTATAAGCTGGATCTTCTTATCATCTGAATAATGAAGGGTTGCAATATCGCCCACTTTTTCGGCATTTCCTTTTTTAAGGAATTTTTCAATGAATTTACGATAGGATTCTTCGTTAAGAGGAATATCTTGGACAGCCTCCCAACCTTTTTCTACATAGCCCATCTTCACCAATTCCAAAATAACTTCGGTGAAACAGGATAAGGTTTTTGGATCATCCTTAAAGAAAGACATTACTTTTGAACCCAAGTATTGGGTGTCAATAAAAATACCTTCTACAAAAAGTATTGTTAAAAGACATTTTAAGGTTACTATGGGAAGCTTTGCTAAAGTGGAATAAAGGGAGTCTTTTAATGATGTCAGTTCTTTAAGAGAGGAGGGATTTCCGCTTAATTCTGTAATAAGTTCATCAAGGGAGGGATTGCCTAATTTTTCAGCTAGAGTATAAACCCAATTTCTAAATTGAGTAAGTTCAAGATAGATCACTTCCGACCGCCAGCTTCGGCATACGCTGGCAGTAACTTCTCTTGAACTTGCATTTAATTGAGAAAAAATAAGGACTCTCAATTCTTTCGGAATAGCAACAAATTTTTCAGTTGAGCCTTCAGGAACAGGCCCTAAGCATGGTATAAAGGCAGGGGTAATTTTTGCTGAGGAGACTTGTTGCATTTTATTTTTCCTTATTCTAATAACTTTTTCGCCAGAAAAGAGAGACTTGGCCTTCGCCATTATCTTGCGCTTCAAGTTCGGCACGGATATTTTTTCTAAGTTTTGCTTCTAAAGCCACCCGATTCATATCGTCATTAATGCCGCGGTCAAGATAAAGGCAGATGTTGGGGGTTATATATTTGCCGACCCTTAAACGGACAGAGCCGTCGGCTGTATTATTATGAAGAAATTCGATATGGTCAATCCCTAAATTTTTTTGAATTTTAGTTAAAACCCCGCCGCTTGTATTAGCTTGTGAGAGTTTGCTCAAAGATTGAACGATCTGATCTTCGCTATTGCTTGATGCTACAGAGCTTGAAAAGCTTCCAAAGATAATTAGGGATAGGATTTGCTGTCTTGAAAGAGGAGGGCTTGCCCTTAATATAATATCCGGGTTTAAAAGCTTGCCTTTTACAAGTATTTCAACTTTATAGTCTTCAATTTCTTTCGAGGCCAAAACAGAAAGGGTTGTTTTTTTATCTAAATTCCCGCCAAAGTGAATTCTGCCTTGGCTTAATTCGTAATCTTTTCCATTTAATCGATAGTTTCCTTGAATCAGCTTAAGCTCTCCATTGACCACAGGCTTTTCCCCTTTCCCTTCAATCAACGCATGGCCCCGCCATTCCGAGTAAAGATCATCATGGAGTATAAGAATGGGCTTTTCTGTTTTAAGGTCGATATGGAAATCCACGGGCGCTTCCATCAAATTATCATGCCTTGCCGGGGTGGGAGGAGACTCATCTTCATTTTGATTTACATAATGAATGGGAACGGCATCTAAAACCTCAGGGATTTTTTTTGGAATGCTTAATGTGGTTTTTTCTAAAGCGATCGTTCCATTAATGGAAGTTTTGTTTTTTGAACCGTTGACAACAAGTTGGCCTGAGCCGATAGCATCCGCTTCATCGATTTTTATAAGACGAGCTTTATTTAATTCAAAGTTCACTTGATAGTTTAGATCTTTATCGAGAATAAATTCTCCATTTCCGGATAGCGTTCCTGACTCACCATCCGTGCCGCTAAGCTTTGAGAGCTTAATTTTAGTGCCTTCAAGCAAAAACTCGGCTTTAACATTTCGTAAAGCTGTGCCCCAAACGTAATGATCGAAAGTTCCATTCGATAGCTCCGCTTTCCCGGAAAATCTCGGATTGTTCCACGTCCCATCAATAAGAGCATCAATCATGCCGTACCCTGATAAAGCTGTGACATCTACAAAGAAAAGCTCTAAAATAGGAGTGACCGGCCCATCGGCATAAATCCTGCAAGAAAAAGGCTGCTCTTTACGTATCCTAAAAAACCTTTCGTCCAGTTTAAAGCGGAAAGGAAGCTCGGCTTCAAAAGTTAGAGGGTTTTTGCCGACTCCATTAATAAAAGCTTTTGCAAATACCGCGTTATCTGCAATTTCTGCCGTCACTTTTGCATGGAGAGGGGGCAGTTTTTTATCAAGATCTTCAATGGCGATGACATTTTTAAGTTCAAGCTCGAGATTGCCTTTCATGGAGTTCTTATCGCCATATAGCGATAAATGGCCGCTCCCATGTCCCTCAAGGGTTTGATCGAAATAATCTTTAAAAGGCAAAAACCTGAGCGGGAGATTGTCGACTCTCATGGAAGTATGAAGAAACCCTTCTATATAATCGGCAGAGAGAAAAAGTGTGGCTTTTCCAAATGAGAAAAATAGAGGGGAGAGGAGCATCTGACTTTTACTGAATTTTAAAGAGAAAGGCTCTAAAAGCTTAAAAGAGTCTCCTTTTAGATTACCCTCGATTAGATCAACGTAAAGTTCGTAATCTTTTTGATCATCTGAAAAAATCTGTCCCTTGAGGGTTAGAGGACTGTCTTCAATCAACCCTCGAATTTCGGTATCCCAAACCTCTTTATTTTGAACAATTTTTAAGTCCACGTTTCGTAAAGGAATGTTCTCTATTTCAATTTTTTCAGCATCTAATTTGATATTTCCTTTTGAATCTTTAGTTTCATCATAAAATAAAAGAGCTTTTGCTTCTTTAAAAAGCACCCCTTCGAATTCCATAAGAGGGCTTTTTAGGTCTGCCTGCAAAAAAAGATCTTCTTCTTTCTTATACTCAATCTCAAATTCGGCGCTGCCTTTTAATTTACGATTAACAAGATCCCCAAGAATTTCAAGCTTGTTAGACTTGCCCTTCAAGCTTGCTTCTATAAATTTTGTGTTGTAGTCGTAGGACACTTGACTTACCCCTTGCAAGAAAGGCAGATCAAGGGACAGGTTTTGAAGACTGATGGATTTTTGGTCCATAAAAAGATCGCTTGTCGAAGAGTAGTTTTTTCCCTGCCTTGAAAGAGCGAGCTCAAGCGAGCCAACAAAACCGGTGTCTGTGATATTTCCTCTTAAAAAACCTTCGACCCATTCCGGATTTTCAGAAAATAAGATGGGGTTACTCGATTTAAGACGAAGTTTGATATAGGGCTTGCTCAAAGTTCCCTGTAAAAAAAGATCCCCTTCGGCTATGCCTTCAATCTTTTCTATGAGGTGCTCTTGTTTTGAAAGAGGGATAATTTTTTCTAAATTAAGCTTAAACTGAAGGTTGGCAAAATCAATCACGAAACCTTGATTTAAGCTGGCATTTCCATGCGCGCTTCCAAGGAGGGACTTCACATTAAAGTCAATGAGGCGAAGAAAAGAGGTTCCGCCAAGCTCAATCAATGAGGATAATTCATATTCTATAGGAGAGTTTAAGCCTTCTACGCAGTAAGCTAAAGACTGTTCTAAATATCCGGAAAGTGAATAAAGATCGGTCCTACTCGGGTTTTTAATAACCTCTGTCCAATGATCTAGGGTTCCAAGAAACCGCCCGTTTATTTTAGAGGAAAATCCTTCAGGAAGCGTACAAAATTCGCCGGTATTTTTAAAGCCATTAAACCCAACCATAAGTAAATCTTCTTGCTTAATGGCTGTCACATCCAAATCTATTAATCTTTTAGGGTTGTCCGTATAGGAAGCTTTAAAATTAAATCTTGCTAGCTCCTCGTTTGGATCGTAGAGGACGCTGCCGTTAAGGTCAATCGAAGGAGCTTCATAGTTGTTGAAAAAATTTTTTAAAGTTAACCGATCTACTTTTACTTGGCCTATAAAGAGAAAAATATCGGGTAAATCTGAAAAGAAATTTTCCGACGGATAAGAAAGAGAGATCCCTTCTTCATTTTTTACGAGGGCTGGGTTATTTTCTTTATATAGAGTAAGGTCTTCTATAAAAATAGAATGGAGATGGAGTTCTTTTTTTAAAAGGGAATAGGGACTGATTCTAATGATGGCTTGTTTTGCTTCCGCAAGCAGTTGACCCCCTTTTGAAATTTCTAAATCATCGGTTTTGATCTCGAAAGGCAGCATGAGATCTATAGCTTTAAACCTGATCCGAAAACCTGTTTTTTCTTCGGCGTAAGAAACCAGGCTTTCTGCAATTTTTTGTTTTACAGAAGGCAGCTGGGTCAAACCGAGGGATAGAAAAACCAGGATTATGACCGCAAGGAATAGATATCTAATTATTTTAGCGATCATTTTATTAATTATTCATCGTTTGTTTTATTTGTTTTACTAATTTTACATAATACTTAATTTTTTTTAAAAGGATTGTCCAATATTTAAATATAATTGAAAAGCGCTATCCAGGCCCTTCCTCGGTTCCAGCGGGAAGGCGATATCTAAACGAATAGGCCCAACTGCTGTATAATACCTTATGCCAAACCCGACTGAATTCAACAAATGGTATCTAAAATCAGGAAAAGAGGTTGAGTAAACATTGCCAAAATCGTGAAAAAGAACCCAGCCGAAAGTTTCAGTAGATTTAAAACGAAGCTCGGATGAAAAAATCATCATGCTTCGGCCGCCTGTCGGGTCATTCTCGTTATCAAGAGGGCTTACCGTTTTATAGTGATAGCCTCTTAAAAGGGAATCGCCTCCGGCGTCAAAAAGCTCTGATCGGGGAATAGTCTTTTTAGCAGCGCCTATGATAGAGCCGAACACCCCTTGCATCGCAAAAGTAAGTCTATTTTTTCGTAAAGGCAGATAGGCAGATAAAGAGAGAATATTGATGCCGTACACAAATTCGCTTCCTGTAATTTCCCAAGAAGGGATGCATTCGATATGAAGCGCATACCCGTTTTTTGGATCCAGGAGGTCATCGGTGGTTGTGTAAGATAATGTTAGAGGGAATTTGCCGAGGTTAAACTCTTCATTTTTATGCTTTTGTTTCTGATGGTTCTCGGCTTCATGAATGTTTGTATCTCTAAGGTGTTTAAATTGAACTCCATAGGATGTTTTAAAACAGCAAGAGTGAAGGGTGTCTATTCGTAAAAGGGCGCTACCGTAAGTTGCGGTATAACCTTTTGTTTCATCTTTACTGGCTTCAAGCTGATAAACTAAATTTTCATTAGGCCTAAAGTAATCAGGAATCAGGTAGGAAAGCTTGGCAAGGTGCGTCTCTTTAAAAAAAGTGGCTCGAAAATTTAAGATTTCGCCCATGCCTCGATAATTTCTATGCTCCCACTCGCCTGTAATACCGGGACCTCTTTGTGTGGCATACGCAAGACCAAGTCCAATGCTTCTCATTTTTGCTTCTTTGACTTGAATTTTAATTGGAATCTCGCCATCTTCCGGGGCAGTTTCCGGCAGAATGAAATCCACGTAGCAAAATAGCCCGCTTTGCTCAAGGCTTTTTTGTGTCTTTTCAAGCTGGCATGGAGAGTATATAGCGCCTTGCCTCCAAGATAGCTTTTTAAAAAAATATTTTCTTTTAACCGATTGGTTGCCTACTATTTCGACAGGCCCGAAGAGCATCTTGCCATTTGTTCTAACATAAAGTTTAAAAGCCACTTGCTTTTCAGTTTGATCGGCCGTGGCATCGATTTTAGAGCAGACAGCGAAAGGATAGCCGGACTCATCCAATAACTCGAGAAGCGCGATTTCAATATTCTTCATAAGCTTCGGGGTGGCATCCCAGTTGATATACTCTGAAAAACAATCTTCCGTGATACCGGGGTGTCCATGTTCTGCAAGGTCCGTATAGATAATTTCAATGGATTTGAGAGGGTAGGGTTCTCCCGGTTCAATGAGAACTAAAACTTTTGCAGGTTTTGATTCGACCTCATAGTCGAGTTCGACATGGGCGTTGTAAAGGGCTAAACTATGAAGGGCGGTAATAAGGTTGCCGACATCTTTTTCAGCGCGTCTTTTAAGGCCCGAGAGGGTAGTCGGCGGGTTTTTTTTAAGAGTTTCAAGCTGCGAGGCCGCTTTTAGAAGATCGAGTGTTTCAGAAGACAAATTGCCTTTAAATTCTACTTCATATTCAATTGAATGCAAAAATAAAGCGATGAGACAAAAAACAACCAGCCAACTGATTTTGGAAAGAATTATGCTGTTTATTTTTGACTTAATCATCATCTTGTGAATTTAAGAGAAATCCTTGGCTTTTCCTCTTCGCATGTTCTTAAAAAAGTTATCTTAAGAGTTTTTAAGCTTTACGCCCACATTTTATTTAATGGCCGGGAAAGAGAATCATTTTGTGGAGAATTATCCCTTTTTTGCGAGTGAGAATTCAAGGAAAAAGAAAAATAAATTCGAGACATAAGAAAAAATCCGGTTGTCATTTTAGTTATTTTTTTAAATCCACTTCATCAGGTTTATCAGACGTTGTTGCAAAGTCTTTTTCAAACTCCTCCAGGAATTTCAAGAATAATTCATCGCTCATGTCTTCACATTCGCAAGGCTCCTGAATGACTTCCTCTTCAATAAAAAGATTTTTAGCTGCGGTTGTTTTTTGAGAAAAAGTGCCGGCCATGACAAACGCCATTTTTTGTCGGATGGCCCAAAGATCCCCATTAGAAAATTCCAGGGTAGAAATTTCTTTAAACTCCAAGCCGAACACCCGAAGGAAAATGTAGTTGGCTATTAAAATACCGCAGCTATGGGAATCTGTCTGCTGTTTCTTGTTGTTGATTAAAAATTTTACTTCACTTTCTTCCGGAAAAAGATTTTTTCCAATCATTTCAAGCGAGGCTTTCATAGAAAAGTCTGAGTAGCAATACCAGTCCTCAGGTCTATGGCCTTTCGGGTCATAGTATTCAATTGTTTTATCCTTAAAAGAAACGGTAATTACTACAATATGGCCGGGGAAGACAAAGGGAATAAAAAATAAAGGGGCCTTTTCTTTTCCGGTTTTTTCTTGGAAATGAAGGGTTGTGAGCTCATCCGGTTTTCTGCCTTCAATAATGTCTGAGCGAACGAGAGCGTTTGGAATAAATTCAAATTTTTTCGGAAAAAGAGCATGCAAGCATTCGATAAAATGCTGCAGATGCTGGCTTTTAAGCTTAAGATAGTCAGCATTTAATAAAAAACGAATGGTATTTCCATAAATGGGTTCTGATAAAAATCTTTCCAGCTCTTCACAAGTTTTAATAGTGTTCCTCTGCATAAGATAACTATATATGGAGTTCAAGGGGTCGGAAAGAAAAGATAGCGAGGGGGACGTAAGTACTTCGGCTTGTTGAAACCGGCTTAAGCAAAGAGAGCAGGCAGCTTCAATTAAAGAAAGCTTTTTGACCTCTTCTTTTTCGAGACTGACATTAACAAAAATTTTCTTTACAAAGTTTCTAATTTGAGAGACAAGCATTATGAGTTTTCCACCTTCGCTTTCAAGGGTGGCATCTAGACGTAGCCTTGACAAAATTGCCGTGTCCTCAAGTTTAGCAGTGTGTTGCAAAAAAGATTGATATCTAGGTTCTTTCTTTGATTTTTCCGCAAAAGTTTGCAATTCTTCAAAAAATATAAGAGAAGGAGAGGCGGTAAGAGGATCATTTAACATGAAATAGACTCCGGAACTTTAATTTTTCTTAACCTTTAAAAGAATATTGTATTAAATTTATACCCATTAGGAAATTAAAAAAGATCAAAGGGCATCCCGTATGAAATTCATCATTGCGACTCAAGAGCTAAGCTATCTTCTTAGCAAAATTTTGAATGTGGTCTCACCTAAAGCTACGATTCCCATTCTTGCCAACATCCTTATCGAGGCGCAAGGAAATGAAATATGTCTTTCGGCAACCGATTTGACAGTTGGAGTTCGCTGCAAGACAGAGGCGAAAGTGTTAAAGGAAGGGGCCACAACTTTACCTGCAAAGCGCTTCTCTCAGCTTATCAAAGAATTAAAAAGTGTCAACGTTGAAATTTCAACCAATGAAAATGACGTCACAGAAATACTTTCCGACTCTTCCCGTTTTAAACTTTTTGGAATGAATAAAAGCGAATTCCCGCAGCTTCCCGACCTTGGAAATGCTAAAAAAATATCCATCCAAGAAAAAGATTTAAAGGAAATGCTTTATCGGACTTCTTTTGCTGTGTCGCGCGAGGATAACCGTTATGTGTTAACCGGGGTCTGCCTTAATGTGGAAAATGGCAGGGCTACTTTTGTTGGCACCGATGGAAAGAGACTCTCCAGGACTTTTCTTAGCTTGCCTGCTGATTTGTCCTTCAAAGGAAGCTATATTATTCCCCTGAAAGCCGTGGAAGAAATCCAAAAATGCCTAAAAGATGAAGGGGAAGCGTCCCTCTATCTGATGGAAGATAAAATTGCGGTTCATTCAGAAGACACGATGATTGTCTCGAAACTTTTAAGCGGAGAGTATCCCGATGTAGACCGTGTTATCCCTGAAAATCCGGAAACTGTTGTCACCTTGGATCGGGAAGAGCTTATGACTCTCTTAAGACAAGTGTCTCTTTTTACAGCGGATACAAGCCACTCAGTTAGGTTCTCTTTTACAAAAGGCGAGCTTAAGCTGACAGCCAATACCATGGATATAGGCGAAGGCCTTGTCAAGATGCCTGTTAATTATCATGGAGCAAAGCTTGAAATTGCTTTTAATCCGAATTATTTTATGGACATTTTAAGACACAATAAGAGCCATCTTGTAACGATGGGAATTACAGATTCGTTTAACCCGGGTGTGATTAAAGAGCTTATGGAAGCGCAAGAAAAACCTGAAAAGAAAGAAGAATCAGCGGTTTTTGTCTTGATGCCTATGAGACTTGGTGAAGAATAAGCTTAAAAATTGATTAGAGGCTCTTTAAAATGAGCCTCTTTCTTACCTTAAAAACATATGCATTTAAAATCCCTTCGCCTTTATCAGTTTCGCTCCTTTCAAGACCTTTGCTTGGATTTTTCAAGTGAAATAAACGGGCTTTACGGAAAGAATGCCTCAGGAAAGACAACCATCCTTGAAGCTATTTATTTCCTATCCTCGGGACGCTCTTTTAGAACGTCTTCTTTAGAAGATCTCATCAAAGATGGAAAACAAGAGTTTCATATAGAAGCAGCCTTTGTTAAACATGGTGTAGACCATATTTTAAAAGTGTCTTGGAGTAAAAGCCAAAGAAAAATTGTTTATAATAGAACGGAAAGCCATAACTTCGGATCTCTTTTCGGGCTTTTTCTCTCAATCCCGCTTATACCGGAAGATATAGACCTTATTAAAGGCCAGCCTCAGCAAAGACGCCACTATATCGATTTAGTGATTGCCAAACTTGATCCTCTATATGTCAGGCATAGTTTTCGTTTTGAAAGAGCGATGAGACAGAGAAACGCTCTTCTAAAAGCAAAGGAATTTTCCATAATCGAAGGGTTTGAAAGGGAAATGGCAAAATCAAGCAGTTATATTGTTCAAAAGCGCTATGAAGTAATTGCCGAATTAAGCCAAACCCTTTCCTCAATGTACCCGCGATTTGGAGAAAAGACTGAAAAAATAAATCTTAAATATGAAACCCGATTTTCGCTTGAAGAAACGCATGAGGAGCATCATTTTCAGCAATTTGTAAAGGATAGACATAAAGACGCTTATCATGGAGTGACCTCAAGCGGGCCTCATAGAGATGATCTAATTCTTGAAATAAATGAAAAAAAAGCGAAGTTTTTTGGTAGCGAAGGACAAAAAAGAAGTGTGGCAGCAAGCTTAAAGCTTGCGGAATATGAAATGATGAGAGCCTCTCACGGGGTAAGTCCCATTTTGCTTCTAGACGATATAGGCCTTGGCTTTGATGCTCTTAGAAAAAAGAGGTTTTTTTCATTAATTAGAGAGCCTGCTAAAGATAGTAAAACACCGCAGATTCTTCTTTCAAGCGCTGAAATTCCCGAGGTCGAAGAGAGGGAAAAGGGTCATTTTATTAATTTAGAAGCGCTATCGAGGTAGGCTTATTCATCGCCTAGGGAGAGCTTTCCAAAGGAGGTTACTTTAAAGCAGAGCCTTCCGTCTAAAGAACCTACCGAGACCATGCCGGCAGAAAATAAGTGTTCAAAAATCCATTCCTGGACAAAGAGCTTTTCTTCTGTAGAGTATTGAGGGATCTGAAAGGCTGATTTCTTACCTTTTTTAGAAGAGACAGGTGCATCTTTTACTCCGATAGGCCCTCTCAGTCCCGCAAAAAAATCATCAAAATAAACCCAATCCAAGTGAAGAATATTTTTAAGGCTTTTTTCGACTTCCCTTGCGTCTCTATCTGTAAACCTGGAATCATTTTGCTTTGTTCTCAAAGAGCCGATAGCATGAAGATAAAGAGCCATGGATTGGCTTGGAGAATTCTGTTTAAGAAAATCGACCCCATGTTTTGTCAATATAAGCTCGGAAGGGTTTTTTTTAAAAAGATTCATTGAGGAGAGTTTTTCAACCACCTTACTAAAATTTAAAAGAGGAGGAAAAAGAGTAGAGGCTTTGGCAAAGCAAATACTTGAGGTATCAAAAGCCTTAGTCAAGCACTGAACGACACACCCTAAAAAGCCGAATTCATTATCAAATATTTTTTCTATTTCTTGGGGGTTGGATATTGAGCTGCACTCTGTACGATCAATAAATTCAAGATAAGATTTCCACTCAGAGAAGGGAGTTACGAACTCTTCCCACTGATCCTTTACCGGTTTATAAATTAGAAAAGCCGCAAAATGAAATTCCAGTTTAAGAAGAGCTTCTGCAAACTGCTCTTTTGTGAGTTTGAATTTTTCTCTTAGAAGAGAGGCCTTAACGATATAACCCGGTGTCTTGAAGACTTCTTGGATAATATCATTTAAAAGAGGCTCTTCAAGCTGCAATTCCTGGAGGTACTTTTGATAAATCTTAGGGGAAGCAAAGGTTTTTTCCTGGATGGCTTCAAAAAAACCGTTGGCGGTTTTTGGGATTTGATACCAGTTTGGAAGGACGTTTAACGGTAATTGGTTTAAAAGGGATTGGACGTAATCAAGGTTAGGCTCAAAAGTTTCCGATAATCTTTCTATTTGGATTTCATAATATTTTCTTAGGTCTTTATCAACAATAATGGTCTTATCATTTAAATCTAAAAGCTTGATTTCCTTTAGCCGAAGAAGAAAGGGGTGGATTTCCGATTCGCTAATGGCGAAAATTGAAGTTAGTTCATCGATATTAAATTTTAGAGAGTTGTAAATAATTTCTTTTAAAATATCTGCTTCAAATAAGGTGAGGCTTGATAAAAAAACTCGGCTTTCAATGTCTTTTTTATAGTTATAGTCTGAGAGTTCGATTTTATTCTTCTTCGGAGGTGACAAAAATGACATTTTTAGACCTTTGTATTACTAAATTTTTATTTAAATAAAAATTTACTGTTTGTTTTATAAAAAACAAGTTATGTGACAAAATATTTTATTAAATACTCTTAAAGAGTTTATTGATTATTTTATTTTGATGCAACTAATGTATTTGTAATATGGTAATTATTAGTATTAATTTTAAAAAGAAAGGGATTTTTTTATAAAAATACTCTTTAGCGGGTGTAAAGATAATAATTTTCATCTATAATAAAGAAATAGTGAAAAAAGTTCAGGTTGGCTTTACCGGAGGAACTCTATAAATGGGTATTGAAGGTCCAAAAAAAAATCTTTTTAACCCGCTTCACCAAAGACCGGCGGGTCAAAAAATAGACCCGGCTTTCATAAAAAAAGAAGACATGCCAAGCTCTTCCGGGGAATCTGTTCCTAAAAAAAATCTTTTTAATAAAACCAACAAAGTGGAAATATTGCGTGTTGCGGCAAGTATAGGCTTTGAAAGGGAGAGATTGCCGGAATCAATCTTATTTCCCTGGCTTCTAAATGATAAAAAAACAAGAAATGAAGCTGTAAACTTGCTCTCGCGTATTATCGGGGATAGAAAGAATAGAGGTCGTAATGAAAAGTAAAGCAACACAGGAAGCTGAAGTCTTTGATGAAGAGTATGACGGTCTAATTGAAAAACTTGCAAAGGCGATGGTTGAAAATCTCGAATCTACTTATTCAAATGAGTATGAGCCTTTTGAAAGTTATAGAAATCGAGTCCAGCTGAAGTTTTTTAAAGATATTCAAAATTTTTGCAAGAAGTTTAAATCAGGTCATCAAACTCTTCTTGAAGAAGTTGAAAAAGAAAACCCTGCTTCCAAGAAAAAATAACGCCTAATTCTTCCTGGAGTTCCTAATGGAAAATATAGAAGAATTTGAAATACCGGAAGAAGTTGTCGAGAAATTAAAAAACCCTGAAGTGATACAAAAACACGTAGAAGATGGGAAAACCTTTCAGGAAATTCTAGAATTCAGCGCTGAAAAAATGGAAAAATTTTATCAGCATGCTAAATTTCTTTTCGATCAAAGCAAATATAAAGAAGCCTCTGAAGCTTTTACCTTTTTAACTACCCTTAACCCGCTTATACCTAATTATTGGATTGGACTTGGGCTTTCCGAGCTTAGTCAAGAAGAATACCATGGGGGGCTTCTTAGCTTAGCTATGGCTATAATGAGCGATGTGGCAAACCCTTTACCTCATTATTATACAGCTTTATGCTATCGGGCACTCCTTCAACCTGAAAGCGCTCTACTTTCTTTAGATTTAGCTCTTATGCATGCAGAGGAGGATGAAGATCTACATAAAAGAGCAACTCTCCTTAAGGAAAAGATATTCGAAGAAAAAAGAAAGAAAAGAGAATCCTCTTAATTTTCTAATAAGTTGCGAGAGGTCATCCAAACTTCAAGGTTTGGAAAAAGTCCATCCAAAGAAAAAATTCCCTTTAAAGCTTCCTCATAGTTTGGAAAGAGCATTAAGCTTGTGGCAATAGCATCGGCTGCCATGCAGGAATTTGCTTTAACGGTCACAGAGCATAAAGACGCAGGTGTAATGGCAAGGGGTTGTGCGGTTTTTGGATCAATCACATGGCAAAGTTTTAGCTCTTTGCCATTATCGGTTTTTAGAGTCCAATATTGCAAATAATCACCGCTTGTTGCCAAAGCATCCCCATCATTTAGATTAATAAAAGCTATAGCTTGATTTGGATTTGAGTCGTCAAGCTTAGCTATAAAAACACGCCAGGGCCTGCCGCTTGGATGTTGGCCTTTCACCTTGATTTCTCCACCCCATTCAACATAAAAGTTATTAAGCCCAAGTTCTTGAAAGCGGTCTACCAATAAATCGACGGCAAAGCCTTTTGCGATACCGCCAAGATCTATTCTCGTTAAGCTGCTATCTTTATAAATAAAATCTCCGTCAAGATGAATTTTATCCCAACCGAGGCCTCTTGAAAATAAAGTAAGCGTGTCCCTATCGGGAAGTTGATGATTATTTAATGATTCTTTCCAAATGTCTTGAATGGATTCAATCGTCGGATCAAACTTATTTTCCGTAAGTTCAACAAAAAGCGAGGTTGTTTTAAGAAAAGAGGAAAGCTTTTTAGAAATAGGCTGTCTTTCGTTTTTTTGAAGATCGTTGATTTTTGAAAGTTCCGAGTCCTTATTCCATTTGTTATAGAGAGAATCAATTTCATCAAAAGTTTCACTAAGCCTTTTTTTTAATCCCTCAAGATTTTTTTCACTCAATTCTTCAATAATAATTTTATAAGGCACTGTCATGGCAACGCCTGTTATTACCATCACTTCCGGTTCTTTAACTGGCCTATCGCAAGAGAAAAAAAGGGTTGCAAAAAGAAAAAAAGGTAGAATTTTTTTCATAAAGCTTTCTTCCTATTTGTTATGAAGGTGAAACCCTTTCAACGTGTTATGAATTAGCATGGCAATAGTCATGGGTCCAACTCCTCCGGGGACAGGAGTGATATGCTCGCATATAGGGTGGACGTTTGTAAAATCAACATCTCCAACAATCCGATACCCTTTTTTTGCTTGAGGGTCTTCTATGCGATTGATACCGACATCAATGACAGTGGCGCCTTCTTTTACCATATCGCTTGTGACAAAATTTGGCTTGCCGACGGCCGGGATAAGGATATCGGCTTCTCTTGTAATTTCTTTTAAGTTTTGTGAAAATCTATTAATTACCGTGACTGTGCAATTAAGGTTAGCTTCCCTTTGCATGAGAAGCGCAGCTAAAGGCTTTCCAACGACGATGGATCGTCCGATGATCACAACGTGTTTGCCGTTTATATTTCCGAGTGTTTCCTCAAGTAAAAGCTTAATTCCAAGGGGAGTGCAAGGGACAAATCCTGAAGTATCGCCAATTAATAATTTTCCCATATTGAGCGGATGAAATCCGTCGACATCCTTATTTGGATCAATAAAAGAAATGACTTTGTTTGAATCAATATGAGGGGGCAAAGGCAGCTGGACTAAAATCCCATCCACCAATGGGTCATTATTTAGTTTTTGAATTTCTAGAAGAAGATCTTTCTCGGAGATATTTTCAGGCAGGCTTCTTTTAAAGGAAAGCACCCCTACAACCTCGCAAGCCTTTATCTTACGATCGACGTAGATGGCTGAGGCCGGATCATTTCCGACAAGAACAACGGCAAGTCCAGGTTTTCGTAAAAGTAATTCTGAAACTGCAGTCTTAAAGCTCTGCAGGTAATTATGGCTTATAGTGCTGCCTTGAATGAGCATAAATTCAACTTCTTTTAATGGTTTAAATTAACTATTGTAGCGATCGCTTTTTTAGATTTCCTTAAGTTTTTTAAAGACTCATTTTTTCGCCTTGTAGTTTTTAGAAAGCCTTGCTAGATTTTGCCTCGTTTATCCAAGCAAAGGAAAAAAGATGCAGAAATCAGAATCTTTAGATGCTCAAAGAAGCCCGCAACCTTTTTTTGAGAAGAATAATCCTATAAATTTTGGAAAGTTGGTTGGAAGAGAGGTAAAAGACGATTCTAGGCTAGAAGAGCAAAATGAGTTTGTTAAAAATTTATTTCATCGAATTTTAAGTCTTGAAAGCGCCTTAAGCGCCTGCAAAGAATCCCATAAGAAAAAAATCGCCAAAATAAATTTTGAGTTGGAAAAGTCCTCCAGAACGCAGCAAATTAAAACAGCCGCTATTCAAGATTCCCTGGAAGATATAAAGGGGATTCTCAAGGGGTTAAATCAACAAATCAGACACTTGGAAAATGGTCCGGATCAAGTTTTTATGGACTCTATAAATGCTATGAATACCCTAAAAACTCAAGTTTCAATTCTCGAAAAGAACATAGCAAAGCGCTTAGAGGATTTAGAAAGCGAGGTTGAATATAATGCGAAAGAAACCTCAATTGCTTTTGATAAAATTTGTCTTACAAAAAGATATATCGAAAGTAGAACAGGGGAAGAGTTAAGCGAGAGCAATATAGGCAAACCTAATAAGATCAAAAAAATGAAAGCGGCTCTCTAAATTAAACTAATAAGTTTTTATTTTAACCACGAAGCCTTTAAGAATCGTTGCTTGAGTGCTCATGTTATATTCCTAAGGAAAAAAAGATGCAAAAAGTTGAACACGTAACTGTAGTCAGTCCACAACCTTGTTTTGAAAGAGAGGAATCTTCTAGCGGAAATTTGGAAGGAAGAAAAATTGAATATCTTTTTAAAGAAAATTTAAACAACAAAACAAATGACCATGTGATTTTCTTATTAGGTCTTATTATTGAACTCGGGAACTTACTAAAAGATGTTATCGAACGTCAAGAGAAAGAATCAGAGGAAATAAAATCTAAATTTGCAAAATCTTCTTTGGAAATAGCAAAACTCCAAATAAAATCGAACACTTTAGATAGCGAGCTTGAAACTATCGTTGATATTCTTAAAGGTTTTAATCGACAAATTAGTCATTTAGAAAATTGTGCAGATCAAATCTCTCAGGACTCTATAAATGCTATAAATGTTGTAAAAACTCAACTTTCAATTCTTGAAAAGAACCTATTAAAAAGAGTAGAGGAAATGGAAAGCGAGGTTGAATATAATGCGAACGAAACTTCAAATGCTTTTGATAAAATTTGTCTCATAAAGAGATATATCGAAAGTAAAACAGGGGATGATTTAAGCGACAGCAATAATAGCAAGCCTAATAAGATAAACAAATTTGTGAAAGCTGCGCTTTAAGATTTAATTATCTTTTTTAAAAAAAGAGTGGTAATTAGATTTTAAAATTTTTTTAAAAGGAAAAAACTTATGTTTTCAAAAAATTTTAAGATTTTTTTACTCTCTTTTTGCTTTTTTGGGTTTTTTTCTAGCGCCTCCCTTAAAGCCTATGAAGACATTCCGGCTTGTTTCAAAGATTTAGAACGCAACTTCTTTACAAGAAAAGACGTATTTCAAGCCCTGGATATGTATCCTTTAATGGTTTACACAAGCACATGGGATGCGATTTATCAAGAGATTAAATATCAGTCAGCATCCATTCCGGATAGAGTTAGAGCGGAGGCTAAACTGTTAAACCCCAATCCCTTGCAACATCCGTTCGATCCCAAGAAATCCTTAGATATCCTTAAGGTTGTTCTCTTTACTACTTTTAAAGAAGCTGTTCTAAAATATACTGTTGAGCGTTTTGATGGCGCTATGGAAACTATGTTTGATTACCTATTGGAACAAAATGAATATCAATGGCAATTATGTCTTCGATCTAAAAAGAGATAAGGATAGTCATTCCAAAAAAAATCTTACTCATTTAGATTAGCGGATTAACCATAGAATTTGTAGGAGGTTTTGTGAAACGTATTAGACTTATTGCTATTGCCTTTGTTGCGGCTTTGCAATCAATGCAATTTAATGCATCTCATGCTGAGGAAGTGCAAGAATGTTCAAGAGAATTATTGTTGTCTTATTTCCCTGAACCTTTTGTAAAAAATTCGCTCGATAAATTTGATGTGAATCAAGCTGAAAGAGCAAGCATTATCTCCGATCTTGAAAATCAGGATCAGGAAGTAATCAAAAAGGTTGAAGAAAAAGCCTCTCAAAAAGATCCGAATCCTTTAAAGACGCCTGTTAAGAGAGAAGAGGCGGTAAAGCTATTTCGTGAAACTTTATTTGAAGTTTTCTCCGATGTGATGAAAAAACATGGAGAAACCGATGATAAAAGAATTCAATTAATGCTAGATGATATTCAACATCAAAAAGCTAAGTACTTTGTTCGATGCATGGAACAGCAAAGAGGCAGCATTATTCCAACGCCTGCTTTGAATAAAAATAAAGAACCGGACACTGAAGCCGCATCAAAAGCGTCTTTAAATAAATCAAACCCAAGTAGTTATGGGGCTGATGACAAAAATAGTAATGACGACGACGATGATGATGACGACGATGACGACGAAGATGATGACGATGACGATGACGAAGATGATACCGATAGCGAAACTGATCATACTGATAAAGAATCGCTTAAGTCAGACTCGTCTTATTAAGCCCCACCTTAAGTACCCTTGTTTTTAACAAGGGTATTTTTTTTAATTTTTCAAAGCAGACCTTTCTCCACTTTTCGTAGTTTTTTGTTTAATTTTGCTTGTAAATGGTACAACTCGCTATAGTAGGGTTTAAGAATAAACTGTATTTCGGAATAAAATAATGAAAGAAAAAATAGTAAAAGCCTTTGAAATTATTACAGTAATTATATGTGCTCTTTTGTTTGCCCAGTTTCCGCTGTTTGTAAATGAGTATCAATTACGACTTGGCGGCCATGTCGATGAGCTGACTTATCAAGTTTCTTTAATGAGGGATGCTGCCAAACAATCAAGCAAAGATCTTGAAGAGTACATTTCAAAATTTGTCACAAGTAAAGATGAAGATTTTGAAAGGCAAGGGCAAATCATGTTTGCCATGTCGAAACGTTTAGAGGCTCTTTCAAATGCTTATGATTCTTTAAGAAATAGCTCGGCTCTAAGTCGTCCTTTTGCCTATTTTTTGAATGCCGATCCGCAAATATCTAAAAATGCTCTTTCCCACCATCGCTTGGGCATTCCAATTACTTTTGAAGGGGCTATTTATGCCATCATGGGGTGCTTTTTTGGTCTTTTTGTCTTTAGAGGCTTTTATCGCATGTTTGAGAGGGGAATAGACGCTTGGCAAAGCAGAAGAAGAAAACAAATAGGCACTCAGGAAAAACCTTAAGTGCCTATATAATTAATGCTTATTTGCCTTTTCGCTGCAAACTTGCATCCTTTTCTTTCCCTTTTGATTCAGTTTCTTTTTCTTTACCGGCTTCTTTTTTTTCCTCTAAAGGATAGGCTATTGACCACTGGTCTATCTCTTCATCCCTGATGCCGCCGCCAACTAAAGGAGACCGATTAAACCAAGTCTCGGTGATATGCTCCCCATTTCTTTTGCAAGCATCATGGAGCCTTTGGACTTCTTGAACTGCTATCCATAAGCTTTTTGTGGAATCCGTTTGATTATATTCAGAGAGGTTGCTTTGGATCGCTTCCAGTTGATGAGATCGATTACGATGCTCTTCTAAATAGGGTTCATAATACATACCTTTCACTTGTTCCGGGTTCATTTTTAAAATGATCGCTATCTGCTCAAGTCTTTTTTCCGGAATAACCGGGTCTAGTTCCCATTTTTTTACTTGCTCTTCGATGGCATTTTTTAGTATTTCCACATCCGGCATCAATAGAGTCTTTTTCCTCATTAATTCACCAAAAGTGGCTTTAATGAGTTGATAAGAACTTTGGAGCTCTTTTGCTTCGATCTTTCTCAAATACCTTCTTGTTTGAGCCGCAAACCCAATAAAAGCTCTTAATGAATCCACTTCATATTGAAGCGAAATCATAAGAAAGCTTTGTCTTAAAGTTGGAAGTTCTATAACTGAAAAATCAAGGAAATGCTTTCTTAATTCTTCAAGTTGTTCCCTTACTTCTTTTGTAAATTCTGTTTTTTCAAAAGCAAGAGTGTTGAATAAAATAAAATTTCCGTGGCTATTTAAGGAGTCTTCAAGACCTTTCCACTGCAATAGAATCGTCTCTAATAATTTATAACGGCTATTATGAGTATCTAATTGTTTTTCTAATCTACTTGCTATTTCAGCAGAACCAATACCTTTTAAAGCATTTGACACTGAATTAATCGCTTTCATAGGAACATCTGACACACGCTCTTCGCCGTTTTCAACTTTTTCAAGAAGAGCTAAGAAGAATTCTTCAAAATTCTTCTTTTTTTCAATCATGGTTTGTACAACCGTCGACCATTTCTTTTTGGCATCTCCGAAATCGCTAAATTCAAGGTTATTTTTGGATCCTTTTTCTTCTGCAAGCTTTCTTTTTATGTAATCCAAAGTACCTTCTAATTCACCTTTTTCTCTATGAAGATCATTTAGTTCATTCTTAATAGACTCTTGCCACTCTTTAAAAGTTCTCTTAGGGGTAGCTAGAGTGTCAATTTTTTGAATATTCAATAACTTATAGAGTTGCTCAACTTTTTTGTTGCAGTCTTGAATGATGATACGAACTGCTTCCTGGGTTAGCTCTACTGAATCGGATTCTTTCTCTGTTTCCTTATCAGTGATTTTGTCTAAGCTTGCCCCAAGAGTTGTGACAAGAGAACGCGCAAGCCTTATGTTTGCTTCTTTTCCTTCTTTTTGAGAAACGACCTCCTTTAAGTTCTCAAGCTTTGAGTGGAGAGTTTTAATTTCTTCTTGTTGCTCCTCAAATTTTGCCTTTTGAGCTTCTTCAAGGTTTTTAATTTTTTCTAAAAGCATTTCCTTTTCAGAAATTTTTTGTTTTAGCTCGGCATCAATTTTTTTAAGAAGTTCACGATCCTTAGAGAATTCTGAAGCTTTGCCTAAGCTTTCTTCTCCCAACTTGATAATTTGGTTCCTTAAAACCTTTTTGTCTTCTTCCAAAGCTTTAGCTTGAGCTTCCAACTCTTTTATTCTAGATTCGTAAGAGCTTTTTACTTCTTCTTCTATAGCTTCCACTTCTTCTCTTTCTAAGGCAGCTGATAAGGCATCTTTCAAAGAAGCTTCATCTAAACTTGCGTTACTCGCAATGTCTGGAAACACTTGCATAAACAGTTTTACACTGGGGCTAAGGACGGACGATTCAGAACTTGGTGCTGTCACGCATTTTTCGGTTGTTTCTTTAGGCGGATCTTTAGGAGAAGCCTCATCAACTGGAGCAGATGATGTTTCCTGAGAATTACTTTTTTCACCCGCATTTAAAGTAACAGCAGGTTTTGAAGCTTCTTGAGCTAAGACAGGCTGTGATACTTTTTCAATAACTTTTAATTCAGTGTCTTTTGAAGAATTAGTTCCGCCCCCGTTTCTATTTCGGCGTTTATGCTTTCTCCCATTTGATGTCCCTTCTGCTCCTGCCGTACTCTTGTTAGGCGTTTGCGGTATAGGGGGCATGTAGCTGCCAAGTGTATTTGGTGGTAAGGTAGCTCCAACTGCTGTACTGTCTGGTGAACCCATTTTTCCTCCTAGGTTAAAAAAACAATTTAAAAAGTCAAGCTTGAAACACATTGGTTCTTGATATCGTTGTTAAATTTTATGGTTCTTAAACCTCCAAATCGAAAGCTACTTAATGGAAATTTAAGAAATCCGATCGTTCTTACTTACTTTGGCTTCAGGTATTATTGGTCTAAGTGTTTGCCAAAAAAATTAGAAACCTATTTATATCTATATAATGGCAAAAACTACGCTTTTCAGGGCTTTAAACAAGTACTTAAAATGGTTGTTTTAAATTGAGTATGAAGTTTGTTGTAACCGAAGAGATCATTTAATTTAAGCAGAAAAATTTTTTGTCTTGTAAAACAATAATTTAAAAATGAGGTGTTTTTCATTACAAGCGCCTTCGTTTCAAAACTTTGCCAGTGTTGAAATTTAGCAAGCCTTACCACTATTCTTAAACAAGTTATAAGAGTTGGCTATTTAGTCTGATTTAAGGGTTTTGAAGGCCAACGGGTTTTATTTCGAAAGTAAGTCATTACAAGCATAAATAAACTTAAAATAGCCATCATCCCGGCAGGAAAAAATTGAAATGAATGGCTATATCGATAGCAGAAAAATAAAAAAAGAAAGGAAGCTATGACTACAAGTCCCTTTAAAGCGACAGGACGATTTTTCCAATAGAAAAGAGATAAGGCAAAGATAAAGAAACTAAAGAGCGTTCCGGAGATAAGCGAAGGCATGCTATTTTTTAAAATATAACCAATGAGCCCTCCTGTCAAAATGAGAGCGCCATAACTTAAGAAAAGTACTAGAAGGGGTCTATCGCATAGGTTGTCTTTCATACATTACCTCTAAAAACATTCATAAAAAAAAGACGCATTTCACTCCAAGATCGCTTGTCGACCTCAGGATTATAAAGCATGCCATTTTCAGGGTCATGAGCATCAGGATTTGTGAAAGAATGTGCGGTCCCGCCGTAGATAATAAGCTGCCAATCAATATGGAGCTTTCTAAATTCATTCTTAAGGTTAAGAAGGTCTTCTTCTGTGACTAAGGGGTCTTCATCCCCATGGAGAATTAGAGCGGACGCTTTAATGTTTTCTGCATTTGGAATTGGGGTAGCCGCAAGATCGGCTAAATGATACCCTAAGACGCCATGAAAGCTAACGACGCCTTTAACAGGAGAGCCGCTTCTAAGCAATTCTAGAACGGTTAATCCGCCAAAACAATAGCCAATTGCGCCAATGAGATCAGGGTCCACAAAAGGAGATTTTTTTAAAGCCTCAAAGCTGCCTTGAATTCTTTCCCTCAATAATTTCCTATCTACAAATAGGGGAGAAATGAAATTGAAGGCTTCTTTTTCATCTGCTGCAGATTTCCCGTTTCCAAAAACATCCGCGACAAAAGCGGTGTAGCCAAGTTTAGCGACTTGCCTAGCTTTATTTATAGCAAACGAGTCCATTCCCTTCCATGTGGGAACGATAAGAATTGCAGGAGGTTTTTTTGCCAGACCTTCATGAGTTATTAAAAAACCCTTGAAGGATTGGTTACCGACAGTGTATTCCAGGTTTGATTCTTGCATAAGTTAACCTTAAAGAATAAAAAGTAAGAAGGTAACTTATGTGTTTATTTCGAGAAAGTCTTTTTTTTTAATGGGCTTCTTTCGAAAGCCGTTAGGGATTTCGAAACAAGTCTAAAACACACTTCTTTCGAAAGCCGTTAGGGATTTCGAAACAAGTCTAAAACACACTTCTTTCGAAAGCCGTTAGGGATTTCGAAACAAGTCTAAAACACACTTCTTTCGAAAGCCGTTAGGGATTTCGAAACAAGTCTAAAACACACTTCTTTCGAAAGCCGTTAGGGATTTCGAAACAAGTCTAAAACACACTTCTTTCGAAAGCCGTTAGGGATTTCGAAACAAGTCTAAAACACACTTCTTTCGAAAGCCGTTAGGGATTTCGAAACAAGTCTAAAACACACTTCTTTCGAAAGCCGTTAGGGATTTCGAAACAAGTCTAAAACACACTTCTTTCGAAAGCCGTTAGGGATTTCGAAACAAGTCTAAAACACACTTCTTTCGAAAGCCGTTAGGGATTTCGAAACAAGTCTAAAACACACTTCTTTCGAAAGCCGTTAGGGATTTCGAAACAAGTCTAAAGTCTTCCTTTTTGAAAAATCAAAGACAGATTTTGAAGTGTCAGTTCCGTTAGTGTTGATTTTATCTCTGTTTTAGCCAAATATTCCGCAAAGGCTGACCTATCATAGATTTCTTTTAGCTCTAACTCAAAGGTTTTGCTTAAGCCCATCGTTTCCAAATTATCAAGGGCAAGCATTCGAAAGTTTTCCTCATATTCGTTTTTTTCAATTTTCAGAGATTCAAGCGGGATGTCTCCATATAACCCAATCGCATGAAAGTCTTCAATTTCAACTAAGTCCCAAACTTTGAGCAGATCTATAGTTTCTTTTAGGAATATTAAAGGCAGAACTTTCTTTGTCCTTTCTGTAAGTTCTAGCTTTATTTCCTCTTGCATGAGATAGCCTCTTAAGCTTGACAGACTATAAATTTCTTTTTGCTGCAGATCGTCTGTTTTACTTAACCCAATCGCCTCCAAATTTGCAATCGCAAGGCTTCTAAGGCTTGTTTCGTATTCTTCGTTATTAAGTTGAAGATGATGGGGGGATATTTCACCATACAGGCCGATAGAGTGGTAGTCTCTAAGTTTACTTATAAACCATTCCTCGAAAAGGTCGAGAGTTTTTTCAAAATAAATCAGAGGAAGATTTTGAAGCGTTCTTTTTTTAAGCGCGGCTTGAATGTTTTTATCTGCTAAATAGCTTGCCAATACTTTTTTATTATAAATTTCTTTTTGCTGTAAGTCTTGTGTGCTGGCTAAATTAACCGCCGCCAAATTTGCAGCAGCGAGCTTTATAAGTCTTACTTGGCATTCGTTTTTATCAAGGGGAAGCTCCTTAAGAGCTATTCCTCCATAAATACCAAACTTATGGTAGTCTTCAATCCCGCAGATAGACCATTGTCCAATAAATTCTATAGTTTCATCAAAGAGGCTATCTTCAAAAATGATGCGATTTAGGATAGCAAGAAGGGCGCCGCCTGTTTGCTCTTGTGTTGATTTTTCAGTTAATCGCTTTAAGAAAATTTCATGTTCATGAAGCAAGTCTAAAAGAATTACATGCTGCGTTTCAGCTTTGGATAGAACCTCTTTAAACAAGTCTTTAAATAAATGGAAGGTTTCGATTTTTAAACGGACATGCTGTCTTAAAGAATAAATTTCTTGTAAATCTAACGAAGAGAGATTGTTGCCGGAGAAGGATCTAAATTTTTCGGCATAAGCATCGATCCTGTCTCTTAAAAAATTAGAAGAGAGGACGAGCTCTTTAGATAATTTCTGAAATCTGCATTCGGCAAGTTTGGGCCTTCTTTCCTTAAAGTGCTTAAACAACAAATTAAGTTCAGAGATTCTATCTTCAGAGGCGCTTACGACAGCTAGAAAAACCTCACCTTTTAGCGAACAAAGAGTGATCGCTAATTTTTCAAAAACCGTCTCATCTCTTAAAAATTGGGTGATTAACGAGAGTACTTGAGTTTGCTCACAAATTCTTGCTGCCGCAGTTATTTCTTTTAATCCGGGAAGCTTTTTAAAAGCAGCCGCTAAATGCTCTTCCCAATTGGGGCCAAAACTTGGTAAAAGGTAGGTAAAAGGTTTAACCTCAGGCATTTCTAAGCGAGGAAAACAAGAATAGTTTGGTTTATTTTGTTTTAAGCAACTAAGTTTTGAAAGGTCGCTTTCGCTTTTAGATTTCTTAAGCGTTTTTCGGGAAATCCTATTTTGTATCAGTCTTTTATTAAGAAGGCACGCCCGGGTCACGGCAAAAGGGGCTAAAGATCGAAAAACAGGGCTTGTTAAAGCTGCTAGTGCAATACTTGGAATAATTGGCAAAGATTGCTTTTTTTCAAAGTTGCCGCTTCTTATTTGTTCAATAGTTGGAGTTTCCAGCACTTTTTTAAGAAGATTTTCAAATTGATTAAAAGCAAGCTCTGTCTTTTCTGAAAAAAGCTTATCATCCATTAACCTAAGCTTCACGATAGCTAAATTAACATTTAAAATGGGCTCAACGATTTTCTTTAACCTTTCTAGTAGATAGCACCTTTCGTCATAACGCACCCTATCAAGCGTCTCATCTAAGCTTTGACGCCATTCTCTAAATAGATTTTTGAATTGCTTGTTTTTGTCTTGGGAACGGTTAAAAATATTGCTCCAGGATGATTTTTCTGCGCCTTTCTCTATTAAAGAAAGGACGTCTTTTCCCTCATCAAAAGCTCTAAGCTCCGGGAATAACTTTGAAAAATGATCTTCTTGATAACTTACAAAAGAATGGCCCCAGTTTCGGACTTGGGATCTAGAGCTTAAGTATAGGCCGGCTCTATATTGTTCTGTATCGCAGTTAATTGTAAGCGGATCATCGCCCCACATAACTTAAACCTCTTCTTTCTTGGTAATCAATAAAGTTTAAAATTTTCTTTTGTCTGATTGATATTTCTTATTCTTTATCGGATAAATATTTTTCGATAAAGCATTTAATTTTTTTTATTAACATTAGTTGATTTGATTATATTGATTTGAACCAAGTAAATAGTTGTTTGTTTACTATCTATTTAATAATTCGTAAAGAATGATCCTTGCCATGATAAAATCTAGACAGTAACTTAAAAAAAAGATTAAGTTTAAGTTTTGGATCTGATGGAAAATTTTGCTCATGAAATTTATTTTTGCCTTTTTTCTCTTGTTATCAGGGTCTCTTATTTCCTCGGAAAGAGAGAGTTTTGCGAGGAGCAAGGAAGAAAGCTTATTTTTTTTACAGCTAATTGATTATGAGGCGTATGATGAGGCATGGGAAGAAAGTTCGCCTATCTTTAAAGAGCTTTACCCAAAAAGAGAGTGGATTCGTTCGCTTGATAAAGAACGTTTGCCTTACGGGAAACCGGTTGCAAGAAAGATGACTAACCAGCTTCGAAATGTGAATCCTAGATATTTTCCAAAAGGAACTTATATGATGTTCTCGTTTAGGACTCGATTTGAAAAAGGCATTGAGATCGATGAGCTTTTAAACTTAAAACAAGACAATCAAAATAATTGGAAAGTCGTTACTTATTATTTTCAGAAGGGTTGGAATCCTGGGGATGGTTGGAATCCGAATGAATGATGTGAATCTCTCTTTTCGGGACGGGAATCACAATCTTTTCATTATTAAGAGCTGTTTCAATAGCCCAAAGATAGTCTGAAGAGGCTTTACCGAATCGTTTTGTGTATTGCTCTGAAACCCAAACCACAAGCTCGAATTCAAGGCCGTTTTCTCCAAGATTAAGAAGCCTTACTTGAGGCTCCGGGATGCCAATTCTAGCAAGAGTATGAGGTACTTTTTTAGCAGCTTCCACAACCACTTTCTGAACAAGCTCCTTATCTGTTCCATACGCTGTTTTAAAGGGAATATGAAAACGCCTGTAAGGGCTTTTCATGGTCCAGTTTAGAACCTTCGAGCTTATGATTTCAGAATTCGGGATTAAGACATCAATGCCGTCATTGTCTGTAATAACGGTATTTCGAACATTGATTTCCCGAATTTCTCCTTTAAGTCCCGATTCAAGTTCGATATAATCTCCGACCTTCAGATGGCTTTCAAAAAGAATAATGATTCCCGAAATAAAGTTATTAAATATCGATTGGAGGCCAAAACCTAGACCCACCCCAAGCGCGCCTGCAACAAGTAAGAAGTTGGAAAAATCAAACCCGAGAGTCGAAAGGGCAAAAAGCATTCCGATAGCAAGGAGAAGATAATTAATAAGCCTTGTAATACGATAAACGAGAGATTTTTTTATGCCTCGCCGATTGATGGCAAGATTGGTTAGAGCTCTTAAAACAATTCTTGAAAGCCAAATGGTTGCAAAAATAATAAAGATAAATTGCAGGATATTTAAAAGCGTGACAGGGTTTTTACCGATATAAAATAGCTCTTTTTTAAAGCTATCCTGAAAAGATTTCCAAATTCTTTTTCCAAAATCTAAAATATCCTGGAGCCATCTCTCACTGGCAGCGCTTTTTAAAGAAACTTGCTTTTCTAAAAGGGTATTTATAAAAAGAGTGTCTTCCATCTCATTCTTTAATTTTTGGATAAGAAGAAGGTTATCTTGAGCGGTTTTTAATATATTGCGCTGCTTTTGATTAAACCCTTCAGAGGAGGTTTCAAGCGGCTCTTGAGAGAGAAGCCCGCCAAGCCTTTGAATTTGTCTTTCTGATAATAATTGCCATTCAAGCGATTTTTTTCTTATGGTGTTTAACTTAGCTCTATTAGAGTAGATGATTTTCCGAATCTCTTGCAAATTGAGGGATTGACTTGAGAGAATGACTTTACTCAAATAATATTCAGAAGAGGCAAGCAACGCTTGATTGTGTAATAAAGCTTCATTTATTTCAGCGCGATCTTCTTCAATTGAAGCAAGCAAGCTTGTTTCAGCATCGTTTTGGGATTCGGAGAGGATTCTTGTTTCTTTAGCTTCAGCTTGCCTTAGAAGTTCTTTCGATAAAATCCATTTTTTTTCTATCTCTTCAAGTTTAGAAAAGAAAGCGTCGCTTTGCTCTTCTGTGCTGAATAAGTTGGCATTGGCATTATTAAGACTTGCCTCTAAAAGGGAGATCGTTTTTTCTTTTTCAAGAGCCCTCTCATTTAAATTGATAAATTTCAATCGGGTAAGCTCTAAAGTAAGCTTCTCTAAAAAAAGTTGAATGCCTGAGACAAGCTTAGCTTCAGAAGGTTCTTTGATAGACTCATAAGTTCTTTTTTGCTTGATAAAAGCATCCTGCAAAGAAGCGAGCTCTTCTTTACTGTCTACAAGGTCATCTTGAATATTTTTTAATTCGATTTCGAGCGTTCGAATAGTTCTTTCTATCGTTAAGGCCTCTTCGATGGAATAGGTTGATAAAATAAGGGGAGGGGCTGTTTTCTGCGATGTTTTTGCTTCTAAAAGTTGTTCATAGGATTTTAGATTTAGAGCAATTTTCTCGATGATGGGCTTTAAAATTTTACTTGAGTCTTGAGACACTTCCTGCAAAAGAGTCTTTAATTCCTCTAGTAATTTTATATTTTGATTTTTGAATTCGGCTATAGTTGATATTTTAAAATAATTGTCGAGATTCTCAATGTTTAAATCGAGAAAATTAAAAGGCGCTTCTGAAACAGGCTTTAAAGGGGAGGTTTCTTTCTCAATGGCTTCATCTGAAAATCCCTTAAATTCAATAAAAAGGGATAGGCAAAGTAAAATGATGAAAGTCAATTTTCTCATAGATAAAAGGGAGGCCTTTTCCAATAAAAATAGTATTTTAGAGAAATACAACCAAGCTGGCCATTACCTCTCTTTTTTAAGCTGGCACGAGTAATCGAATCCTGTGTATACTTTGCAATAAATCTTTTAAAGCTAAAAGAAAAAATTTTAATTTAAGCCTTTCGGAGACTGAAAATGGATATTCTTGTGGTCGGAACAGGGTATGTCGGACTTGTTACAGGAACTTGCATGGCTGAAATGGGCCATAAGGTGATCTGCATCGATATCAATAAGCGGAAAATCGATGACTTAAAACAAGGAAAAGTGCCTATTTTCGAACCGGGTCTTGAAGAAATGCTTAGGCGTAATCAAGCCGCAAAAAGGCTTCATTTTTCAACGGATTACGACGAGGCTTTGGCACGCTCTTTTGTCTGTTTTATCACGGTCGATACACCGATTAGCGCTGAAGGGACGGCTAATTTATCCCAGCTTGATGCCGCATTGGAAACCATCGCAGAAAAAATGGTTGAAAAAAAAATTATCGTATTAAAATCAACTGTTCCCGTTGGGACAGCCGAACATGCCAAAAAGCTCATTTCCAATATTTTAGAAAGTCGTGGAGTTGAGATTCCTTTTGAGGTCATTTCAAACCCTGAATTTTTAAAAGAAGGGAATGCGATCAATGATTGTCTAAAACCTGATCGCGTTGTGATCGGAGTTGAATCGGAAGAGGCGCTTGAAATTATGAGAGAGATTTATGCGCCCTTTATGATTTCAAGGGAAAGACTCATTATTATGGATATCAAATCTGCCGAGATTACCAAATATGCGGCAAACATGATGCTAGCTTTAAGAATTTCTTTCATGAACGAGCTATCCGAGTATTGTGAAAAAATGGATGCCAACATTGATAAGGTGCGGCTTGGAATAGGTTCAGACCATCGTATCGGCTATCATTTTCTATATGCAGGAGTAGGTTTCGGTGGCTCTTGTCTTCCAAAAGACATTAAGGCCTTTAAAGCTCATGCCGAGCATAATGAAATACCGGTTGATATTGTATCTGCAATCGATGCCGCAAATGAGAGGCAAAAAAGAAAAATGTTTAAGAAGATTAAAGATTATTTCAGCGATCTTTTGGGGCTTAAAGGAAAAACTTTTGCTATCTTAGGGCTGTCTTTCAAACCGGATACCGATGATATGCGTGAAGCGCCATCGTTGACCCTTATCGACGATCTAAAAAAAAGCGGAGCTTTTTGCCGTCTTTTCGATCCCGTTGCAAGCGCTAAAGCAAAAGAGCTCCTTGAACCATCGCCCCTTATTTATTTTGCTGAATCAGAAGAGGATGCGGCTAAGGGTGCAGACGCGATTGTTTTGATAACAGAATGGAAGCAATTCCGATTTCTTGATTTTGAAAAAATTATTCCTTCTATGAAAGGCAGAGCCTTTTTTGATGGAAGAAACCAGCAAAATCCTGAAAAAATTACCCAGCTTGGGATGGATTACATTTCAATAGGTAAAAAAACTTTCTTCTCAAATCAACCCCTTTTGGGCATCAGTCATAAATGATAAATTTTTAAGTATTATGGAAAAGTTGATCGAAAAAAAGATGTCTTTAGACGAAAAACGAGCTCTTATTAATGCAAGGCTTTCAGAACTTGTCCCGGAAACTTCTAAAGAGCATGCCCTATTATTTGAATCCGCAAGGTATTCCTTGCTTGGCGGTGGAAAGCGGCTAAGGCCTCTTTTGATGCTCTCTGTTACAGAGGCCTATGGTTTAGATTGTACTTATGGGTTGGATGCTGCTTGCGTTCTTGAAATGATCCATACCTATTCTTTAATTCATGATGATTTACCTTGCATGGACGATGATGACTTAAGGCGCGGACAACCTACTTTGCATAAGAAGGTGGGTGAAGCGATTGCATTACTTGCAGGGGATTATTTGCTCACTCATAGTTTTGAAGTTTTATCTAAGATGGCGGATGTTTCATCCGACAAAAAAGTCGCTCTTATTCAAAATCTTGCTAAGGCAGGAGGTGGCTTTGGAATGATAGGGGGTCAAGTGATGGATATGGAATCCGAGTGTAAACGGAAGCTTTCCTTAGAGGAATTAAATGTCCTCCATCAAAAGAAAACAGGCGCTCTTATTATCTGTTCTTTACTTTTTGGAGGAATTCTTGCTGATGCGAAAGACGCTGACTTGCAAATTCTTCTAAACTTTGGCAGGTGTTTAGGAGCTGTTTTTCAAATCATTGATGATGTTATAGATGTAACCGAGTCTACCTCTACCCTTGGTAAGACGGCTCTTTCTGATGTCAGCAATAATAAACTTACTTATGTATCGCTTCTCGGTGTTGAAAAAAGTCTTGAAAAGGCAAAGGAATACCAGACGGAAGGATTAAAATACCTTGATGAAATGAGTATAGACACGGAATCTTTGCGATTGATAGCGGATAGTTTTATCACTCGGAAATGTTAATCTTTACAAAGAAACCTTTCTCCTGTTAAAAAAATTTGAACCTTAAATTAAAGCATTTAGCCAAAATGAACCTAGACACAGTAACCGATCGATTTTCTTGCAAAGACGAGCTCAAAAAAGCTGATTTATTCTTAACGGAATGTTTTAAAGTTAAACACATTTTCATTAAGCGAGTGTTTGACTTATCTTTTAGTCTGCTCGCTCTTTTTTTTCTGTCCCCGTTACTTTTGTTAATTGCCTTATTGATTAAATTGACCTCTAAAGGGCCCATCTTCTTTCTACAAGAACGTATAGGAAGAGGGGGAAAGCCTTTTATCTGCTATAAATTTAGAACCATGTATGCCGACGCTGAATTTCGGCTTTCTGATTTATTAAATTCTTGCTCGCTTCTTAAAAAAGAATGGGAAGATAGTCGAAAATTGAAAAAAGATCCTCGAATAACAACGCTTGGACACCTTCTTCGCAAAACTTCTTTAGATGAACTTCCCCAATTTTTTAACGTCTTGAAAGGGGATTTAAGTGTGGTAGGACCAAGACCTGTTGTCAAAGATGAAATCATTTCTTACTTCGGCGAAAAAGCCTATAAAATTTTATCCATCCGTCCCGGAATTACGGGCATTTGGCAAGTTTCAGGAAGAAACGACACTTCTTATGATGAGAGGATTGCTATGGATGAAAAATATGTCGATACAAGAACTTTTCTTTTGGATCTCAAATTAATTATAAAAACTGTCTATAAAGTTTTTAATCCAAGCGGAGCCTATTAGTTTTGAGTCTCGATAGGGTTAAACTTTGGCCGGTATTTTTTATCTGCTTCTTCTTTTTTATGACACTCCCCATTTTTTTACCGAAATTTAGAATCGATGTTTTCGTTTCTCTTTTTGTGATCGCGTGTTACAAATTAAGTCTTTTTGAGTGCTTGTCGCTTGTGATTTTAACGGGCTTCCTCTATGATCTTTTTGCTCCTCAAGCTCATTTAGGAGCGACCTCATTTATTTTCTCCTTATCTCTTCTTTTAATTTATCAGCAAAAAAAACGGTTTTTTAAAGATAACCTTTCAACTTTCCCTATCATGTCTTTCTATTTTTCAATTACTTCTTCTTTTTTTCGGATCTTTTTCTATGAAAGGGAATTATTTCGGCAAATCGACCTTAATTGGATCTTTTCTGATTTTATGCTGATGTCCTTTGCTGATTCCGTTTTCGGTTTTGCAGTCTTTATTCTTCCTCTCATTTTATTCAAGGGAAGGTCGAAACCCGGAAGTGAATACTTCTTACGCGAAACTTAGTGGTCGTCTTCATAGTAAGGCTCAATATGGACGATGACATCCCGGACGCTTGGCCATTCTTTTTGAATTTCATAACGCACGCGCTGACTGATCTCATGGGCTTTTTCAACAGAAAGCTTAGGGTCCACTTCAATATCAATATTGACATGGGCATCCGGGCCATACTGCTGAATTCTTATCTTTTCTGTGCCAAGAACCCCTTTCACATCTAAGCTTGCTTGTCTTACGATATTAAAATATTTTTCTTGAGGCTTTTTATCCATGAGCTGCTCTGCGTTTTTCCGTATGGCTGAAAAACCGAGAAAAGCCATGATAAGGCTGATGCAAAGAGCGCCAATCTTATCAAATAGAATAATTTCTTTTTGCAATACAGCCCCTGAAAAAAGGGCAATGGCTGCCACAAGGCTTGTTAATGAATCAATCCTAAAATGGTAGCTTTCCGCTAATAACACGGGGCTATCTTGTTTTTTGGCTTGATAAGAAATGTATTGATAACTGGCTTCAAGAAGAAGAATGCAAAAAACAGGGACTAAAAATAGATACCTGGCATTTTCTTTCATCCCTTGATCATGAGTTAATTCAACACTTTGCTGAAGTCCCATTCCGATGCCTATGGCAACAAGAAGAAAGCCAAGCTGCATTCCGGCTAGAGGCTCATATCGGCCATGACCATAAGGATGGTCTCTATCAGGGGGTTTTACAGCAAGTTTTATAAATATGAATAGGAGAATAGAAGACACTATATCAATAGCTGTGGCCAAACCATCCATGAAAAGAGAGGCGCTTCCATAATAAAGATAGGCAAGCATTTCAACGAGCACAATAAGGACTCTTGAGGAAATACCGAAAAATAAACTCATGGTCAGAGCGCGGGCTCTTTCATTTCTTGCTTTTTTTGCGGAAGGGGGGGGTTTTAAAGCTTTCGGAAACATCAATAATACCTAATTTTAAGAAAACGCTTGATCCCATTCCGACTCTTTAAAGCCGAGAAGTTTAATCTTGGGTGAAATAACAAAGGGTCTTTTTACAAGCATCCCTGATTTATTGAGAAGCTCTAAAGCCTCTTCGTTTGATAGCGTTGGAAGAAGGTCTTTTAAGTTTTTATCCTTATACTCATTCCCTGAAGTGTTAAACAATTTTCTTACTTCCCCGTTTTTTTCATCCAACATAAGCTTTAGTTCCTCTAAGCTTGGCGGCGTTTCTTTAATTGGAATGGCTGCAAAGGGAATATTGTTTTCTTTTAAAAAGAGAATTGCTCGTTTACAAGTGGAACAGTTTTCTAGGATATAAATTTTAATTGGTTCTTTATTCATGAGTCTACTGGCTTTTTAATTTTAGAGCTTAAATTGGCCCGCCAAGTAAGATTTTGGGCGGGCCGATAATACCTATTTAATAAACAAGTCATCAACTGCTTTTAAAAGAGCTTTTTTTAAAGGCTCGCAATCGGTTAGGAGATCCTCGGCTGTTAATTTATAAGGAATATCCGGTGTAACGCCTAAATTTTCAATAGGTTTTAAATTGGCTCTTTCGGCAATCGAGCCTGTATAACGGTAGTTGGCAATCCCTAAGATATTCGGGAAGTCAGCTGTAGCTATATAACCTCCGGCACCGGCAGTCCTTGATCCAAATATTTTAGCTCGCTTAGCATCTTGCATAATAGCCGGAAAAAAATCGGCGCATGAAAAATCAAGCGAGTTTGTTAAGATAAGAATATCTTTCGTATAGCGGCATTTTGGGTGAGGGTTGATATAGTCAAATCCAGCTAAAGAAAACGGCTTTGTGATGGATCTTCCGGCATTCCATTCGTCGATAATATAGTTATAATAGTTTATAAAGCATTGAGCCGTTTCAAAATCTACCGGGATGCCTTCGAGGGTGTCTCCTATTACTTCCTTAGCTTCAAGATCGGATTGGATCTGTTCTAAAATAGGCAAAACAATCAAAGACAGCATGACCTCTCTTTGCGTAATGCTCATTTTATGCTTTGGGGGATAAAGAGGTTTATCGGTCAGCATCGAAGCTAAAGCATAAAGATAAAAAGCGGATCCCCCCGGATTATTGACCTGATCTATAATCAAAGCGTCGCTATTTTTTTGCATAAAGGAGATCAAGGTTTCAAATTCTTCAATCTCTTCGGCTTCTCCATGATAGGAAGGGATGCGTAAAAAACCTATTTTTTTGTTATTATGCTCAAAGAGGTAAGCATGAAAAATAGCGGACTGCTTAGCTTCCCATATTTTTTTGCCAAGAGCGGGTATGTAGCTTATCTTAGAGCCGACATCATGCGGCCCCTCTTCAAAATCAGAATTGGCTTCTTTTAAGATAGGCCAAGAGGCTAGCTCAAATGGTTTTGCTATAAGTTCACGGATATAATCTTTATGGGTATTTTCTTGAGAGATCGGGGCTTTACGCGGAGATATTTTTTCATCAAAATAATCCCACTCTAGATTTAAAACCGAGGCTTTTTTATTCTTATGTTTAATTTTTAATTTTACAGGTCCTTTTGGAACGCTAAACCCAAGGGCTCCGATCCGAGAAGTCAAATTTACTTCGGCCAGACCATAATCGGTTTCTTCATTGGAGGAGAGCATTTCTTCATTTTTTAGTTTTGTGACTACTTCGTGGACAGGCTTTCCATTAAATTCCAAGAGTTCATCCCCAATTGCAAGGGAATGGTCATTAATCCTATCCTTATCAACCCAAGTAATAAAATACCTGCCTTCAGCTCCTTTCACTTTAAAAGGAAGGCAAGCCATTTCAGTGGAATAAAAGGTAATAGCGACATGGTAGTCTTTTGTTGAATTGAAAAAATCTCTTAGTATTTTATGAAAATCTTTTAGAGGCAAAGTTTTATTTTTGCTTTGCTTTTTTATTTTGTCTCTTGCTTTTTCAATTTCCCGGTTTAAATCCCAGCCCGCATGTTGTTTTTTCCAATCGCTTGGAGCATATTGTACTTTAAAGGTGTGCTTAATGATGTCAAGCGCTTCATGCATCATAGCTTCATTAGCTTTCATTGAAAAAACTTGGAAAGGTAGTAGTATGGCCATCAAAAAAGAGGTCACATTTTTCAAATTCATTTTAAAATTCCTTAAGGATTTTTATAAGAGACTTGAGAGATTTTACTTCTCAAAATTTGATTTTGTCAAAGAAAATAAGAGGGTCTAAAATTAATAAGAAATAAATATTATGTTTGTCATGAAAAGACATTTATTTTTATTATTGCTTATTGTTTTTTCCATAAAAAAATAAATAGGATCTTCAATGACTCCCATTCTAATGTCTTTTGTCAATTGTTACTATGCTCAAAAATTAGGAAGAGGGGACGCTCTTGCCAAAGCCGTGGCAATCTCCTCAAGTAGCAAATCCCGAATTAAAAATAGCCACGTCGCATACATTGCAGGAGCTATTGTGATGTTAGCTATTGCAAATTTATTTTCGAATGAAAGCAAAAAAAAAGCTGTAGAAAAAATTTTATCCTTCGTGACGTCATTCCCGTCTGTAAAATTTAAATTTTTTAATAATTTTGACACTCTAAGCCCGTCTACCGAAAGAAAAAATTCACTCTTTTTTCCAAAGGAAATTACTTTCCCTTCGGAAAATAACTCTGTCATTCAGTAGCGGAGACATTGGGAAGTAAATCCAGTAAGTTCCTGGATTTACTTTATTAGATCATTCTTTGAGTAATGAACCAAAAAAGCGTTACTAAAATTATTTTTAACTAAAAATTCGTCTAAACTTGCCGGGTTAGGGATCCAGAGGCCAATGTCAGGTTGCTAATAACGCCTTCCAAAATAATAGAGGCCTGACTCTTCATCAAAACGCTTGCTTGAGAATCTCCAAGGATTTCTTAAGGAAGGAAGGAGTCGGTTTCACCAAAAGCAGTATAGCGATACGTCTTACCGGTTGCAAATGATGAAAGACAGTTGCGAACATTGAACATCCTTATAGGAATCTCGTAAACTAAAATTGTCTTGAGTTAGTTACTAGCAATTTTTATTTAAAAATTATTCATTATGCTTTGATGATTCATTATGCGTTGATGTAACATTACGACTCTAAGAATCTTGCCCATTCTTGTTTTTTATTCTTTATATACATTTGTATTGCATTTCTTACAGCTGCTGGAAATCTACTATAAACAAGAAAATCAAATTGATTCTTTCTTATCCAAATTTCAATAATGGATTCGCCACAAGCATCTAAAAGAAATTCATTTCTATTCGAGGAGGCTACTTTTAGCAATGCATTTAAAGCTTTATCGTCATCAAAATTGCCTAAGTCCATTATAGCATCATGAATTTCATCTTCTCGAGCGGTTTCATCAAAAATTATTTCAATTAAATAATCAATTCTGTCTGCCATAAGCCTAAATCTCTGTAAATTTAATACCTAATACCTTATTTCTAAAGGTAGGTGTGTGCCCACTTCCTTTCCTCCTACCTTACCTGTAAATGGGTTAATGTATTGACCATGATTGATTCTTGCATCAAATCTTGGGATGTTACTACCACTTTGTAATCCTGGTCTGAAACTTGCTTCAGGTTTAATAATGACATGCCAAGTTCGGGTTTCAAGATTTCCCCATTTTTCAGGACCTCCATCGTTCGGAAAACGTCTCCAGCCTTTACTTTTAGCCCAACCTCTTAAACTTCTAATATTAGTTTGTCCGATTTCAGTTAAATTTTCTGCTGCTTGATGAAATCGATTTAGATGATCTTTAACTAAAATGCGTTCAGCGATTTTGTTAGTATCCTTGGATACTTTGTTGATCGTCTGACGGGTAAGCTTTTGCGAACACCAATTACAAGCTTTTTTTGTCGATTTGTAAACCACACTTCCAATAAGTTGATTGCGCGCATAGTTCATGCCGCTTGTAGCAATGGTTTTGGCGCTATTGCCAACTAAGGAATAGACGAGGCATCCTTGATGGACGATGGAGGAAATGTCGCCACTTAAAAGAACTGTCGGATCAATCGATCCGGTACCATTTAAACCGTGAACGGCAGCAGCTAATAGGGAGCCTGCAAGAGCACTGCCTGTATTTCTGTAACTAGAGGCACAAGATAAGGAAGAGAAAATTCAAAGTGCATATAGAGCTACGGGTACGATATAAAAAGCCTGCCATCCGGGTCAATAATAGGAAAATCAATTTTTATAAAAAATATGTTTTCATTAATCAGTCTATGAAAAATAAATCGATTAAATTTTCAAGCATTTCGCCTTCGTTGGTTAATTTATAGTTTAAATCAAAACCATATAATTGAAGCTGTTCACCAAAAAGATCTCGAAGTTGATCCGCATCATCTTCAGATATATTTAATAAATGTTTTTCTTTATTAATTTTATTTGATGATTTTATGACGGTTATTAACCTACTTGGTATGTATTCAGATTGTATTAAATATTTATATTCATTTTCATTTAATTTAATTTGTTTCATTTGTTTCCTGCGTTTAATAGTTTATCAACTTTTCTAGAAGAAGTAGCGTTAACTGAGATAATTCTTCTAGTTTCTGGATTAATAACTACTTCAGCTTTTGCTCCAATAAAACGTTGGCTAGCTCTTCCATAAGCATCAATTTTTATATCATTTATTTTGATAGGATTTTTTAACGTGTCTAATATATTCTGTGGATTAATTTCTCTTTGAATTGCTCTATTAACACCATGCTGAGTAAATCCTTCAATTTTTAATGATTGAGAAGCTTTTTCTAAACTCACTCCATCTTTTAGCAAGATGCGTTCAGCGACTTTGTTAGTATCCTT